>NZ_FQYM01000072.1 GCF_900141705.1 Fibrobacter sp. UWP2 | reverse complement strand
GAAAAGAGCATGAAACTACTTGACAATGAAGCGCTAATAGCCTAGATTTACACCAGTTGGAGACCTGGATTTTCAACTAAAAAAGGGACAAATTCTAAATATTCGCAAGGTCAGGGAAAGTCGTCCCCGTCGGGAGCATAGCACGGTAGGTCGTCGTCGAGTCGCCCGTGCCCATGAAGGTGATCTCATAACCTTTCCAGTCGTCTATGTCGGGCTGCGCCAACCGCAGCGAAAGGACGCGGTCCTTGGAAATGAAACCGGTCAGCAAAAGTTCGTTGGCGGCGCTCATGTCCAGTACGTCCGTCGGGTCCGTGGAACCAGTCCCCACAAAAACAGAAATCGAGGACCAGCCCAACTCTTCGTTATCGCCGAACTTCATCACGGCTCCCACATGCGAGACGCCGTCCGCCTTGAAGCAGTTGCGGGAGCGCCCCTCCAGCGGATTTGCATAACTAAAGCCGGCCACATCCTCATTTTGCGCGTCAGTCCACGTCCAGCATCCAGGGCCCATCATATTGAGCGTATCGTGCGGAGGCACAAAGTCGGGCAAATTTTTCCCCGAGAGAAACACCAGCATAAAGGATTGCGGAGGGACGACCACGTTCCCAAGCACCCATTTTTGCGGTTCCGTCTGCGCATCGGTCAAGGCGAGCCCCGCGAGGTTCACCGCTGTGTCGGCCGGATTGAAAACTTCGACCCACCCGTCGTCGCCGCCTTCGTGGTCCTTGTACGTGAGATTGACCGGATCCACCTCGGTAAACACCACCGGGGCGCCACCCACGAACGGCAAAAGCGAAGATCCTGAATTCTCGTTTACGGGTTCCATGCTCGTTGTCGACGGAGCGTCTTCTGAACAGCCCGAAAACAGCGCAACGCAAAGCGCAGCGAACATGACCACTACAAGTGGAAAAAAACGACGATTGCAATACAGCATGAATTTGTCCCTTTTTTAGTTGAAAATCCAGGTCTCCAACTGGTGTAAATCTAGGCTATTAGCGCTTCATTGTCAAGTAGTTTCATGCTCTTTTC
>NZ_FQYM01000071.1 GCF_900141705.1 Fibrobacter sp. UWP2 | reverse complement strand
AAAAGAGCATGAAACTACTTGACAATGAAGCGCTAATAGCCTAGATTTACACCAGTTGGAGACCTGGATTTTCAACTAAAAAAGGGACAAATTCGGTTAAAAGATGAAGCACTCAGAATATTCTTTCTATATAGTTCATTCTTTTTATTCAACACTTCAACAAGGTTCATCTCGCCAAACGGACAATCAATGTTACTTTCAGCAGAAACCTTTGCAGGATTTAATTTATAACGGGGAACATATGTTCCTACAATGCAGTTAAAGTCATCTTCCAGTGTTCTCGTAGTTCCAGATTCTTTTTCATCTTCACCAATATTCATTGAGATGTAATTTCGAATAAAATTCAGGAAATCTTCTTTTGTAAATTCGCTCATCATAAATTCATTGAAGAACACATACCAACTTGTCGCAAGTTCTTTATTCGTCGCAAGTTCATATTGAAGCAATAGCAGCGTTCCCAATTCTTCAATATAACGGTCATTTTCTCGAATTAAATTTCCCAAATCTGTAAATTTCTGGACTCTCTTTGTTGCAGCATTTTCATACGTAATGCCAACTGCCTGCAACCAGTAACGAAGGGACTTAACCATGTTGCTGCCAATTCCAAGCACATCCATCGGATTATTTTCTTTATCTATAAAGACTCGACCTTCGGTCTGCTCAACATATTTAATTCCCTTAGAAAGCCAACCTTTACGGATAAAAAAAGTTTCATGAGCTCTAAATTTCATCTAACGAACCTCTTTCGTTTTCAAATACTTCCCCATCAAACAGCCCATTGCTAAAACAGATTGGTTTACACACATTTTGCAATGAACGCATTTATTTTGAAGATGCCCCAAAGTTAGTTGAAATTTCTGCAACCAAAAAGAAAAAGGTGGTCTCCAACTTGTAAATTTGGTTCAGCAAAAAAACACCAAGCAAGAGGATAACCACCATGATGAAAAGTACAAAAAGAACCCCAAAACTGTCAATCGTCCGCCGCGAAGAAATCGACATTTCGACCAGTATCGGGGTGGTTCTGGCCGACCTTGCCGAACAGGGGAAAAGCTGCCTTGACGCGCTGTCGAGGGAGATGGGCGCAAGGCTCGTGGAGGCGATACTCCTGGCCGAAAGGGAACAGCTCGGCGGTGCAGCATACCACCCCAGGGAGGGCTTCAAGAAGTGGTCCAGCCAGGGCGGTTCCGTGTACATCGCGGGCGGCAAGGCGAAGGTGCGCGTA
>NZ_FQYM01000070.1 GCF_900141705.1 Fibrobacter sp. UWP2 | reverse complement strand
TATTAGTGTCCGGTAAAACTTTTTAATTCAACCTGAAATCTAACAAAAAAGGCGACTGCCGTTTCCGGGAGCCGCCGCTTTTGACTATAGTTTCTTTTGCACATAAAACAAATTCAAAAGCACTATGGAATGTAGAAATTTTACCGGACAGCCGATATACGCACAAATCACAAAATACCTCTCTAAAGGCGAAATTCTGAAGCAATCCCGCAGCGTTGGCGGGGAACGCTATGTCAAGAAGTTCGACGGGTTCCAGCACCTGCTCGTGCTGTTGTTCGCTGTATTCAAAAATTACAGGTCCCTGCGCGAAATCCTTACGGGAGTGAACACGGAAGCGAGGCACCTGTGGCACGCCGGGTTCACGGGACCGCTGAAGATGAGCACTTTTTCCGACGCGAACAACAGACGCCCCTGCAAGTTCTTCGAGGCCGTCTACAAGTCGCTCTACGAAAAGTTCGGCCGTTTTTTACCGGACAGCCGCGACTATGAATGGGCGCAGAAACTGTACGTGATGGACTCCACGACCATATCGCTGTTCTCGAACGTCCTGAAGGGAGCCGGACGAAACCCGAAAATCGGCAGGAAGAACGGCGGTATCAAGTCGCATACGATCATGAAGGCGCTGACGGGCGTCCCCGAGTTCATCAGGCATACGGCGGCGAGGGTCCACGATCATGTAATGCTCGGCATGGTGAAACTGCCCAAGGACTCGTTCATCGCCTTCGACAGGGCCTATATCGACTACAGGGTGTTCGAGAAGTTCACCAGGCGCCGCATCACGTACGTCACCAAGATGAAGAGGAACCTGACCTACAAAGTCCTCGAAAAATGTTACGAGAAGGGTGCGTCCGATGCCAGGGTCCGTCGAGACGACATCATCGAGTTCAGGAAACGGCTGAAGAACGGGAAGGTACTAGTTCACAAGTCGAGGCTGGTCGAGTACGTGGATCCGCATACCCGCAAGCGCTGGCAGCTGCTTACGAACAACATGGAACTGAAAGACTCCGAAATCGTCGAGATTTACAGGCGCAGATGGCAGATCGAGTCGCTCTACAAGCAGCTGAAGCAGAATTTCCCCCTGCACTTCTTTTACGGCGAAAGCGCCAACGCGATCGAGACGCAAATCTGGGTCGTGATGATTGCAAACTTGTTGGTAAAACTGGTCAAGGCGCAAGTGAATCGCATGTGGAGCTTTTCGAATCTAGTCTCGCTACTCCGTCACGCGCTTGGATACTACTACGACCTTGTTCCGTTCCTCGAAAATCCAGAACGGGTTGCTGCAAGCTCTTTTGTCGGGGGCCGTTCACCACCCGGCCAGCTCCAGCTAAATCTTGTCTAGGGGACCCGCAAAACGCAAAGGCACCGCTTTCTGTCGAAATCGGCGCGTATTCAGCATATTGTGCTTATGTTGGAACTTTTACCGGACAGCAATAA
>NZ_FQYM01000069.1 GCF_900141705.1 Fibrobacter sp. UWP2 | reverse complement strand
TGAAACGGGAACTGGAAAAGAGCAGAAAGAAAGGAAATGTAGCCTAAATCTGATGTTGGAACAAACTATTTTTGCGAAAAACCCTTGACACTACCAGTCCACCTTCAACGGCCTCGACTCCATCGAGAAGAACGTGAAGCGCTACAGGGACATTGAAATGTTCAAACGCTGGATGGCCGCAGAGGTCCTCCACCGCGAAAAGAACTGGAGACGGTTGGACGGCTATGCGGAAATCCCCGAACTTGTCGAAAAACTTCGGGAAAAGAGCATGAAACTACTTGACAATGAAGCGCTAATAGCCTAGATTTACACCAGTTGGAGACCTGGATTTTCAACTAAAAAAGGGACAAATTCCTCAAAATCAAATTGTCTAAAATCTTTATTCATAAAGCAGCAATTCTGTGATCTTAACGCATCGAGAAATTTTACTAATTTGTTTTCTATTGCTACATTAAAGTCGCGTTTTCCAACAGGTAGGTTAAACTCACCCTTACTGTTAAAACGTAATTGATTGTTAAATCCAAAAAGAATTAATGTGTAAAGTAATATGTAATATTTGTTGTTTTTTTTAGGATAGCTGTTAAAATAATCTCTTAAAAGTAAAAATTTTTTTCGATTGTATTCTGAAACTCCCTTATTAGCATCGCCACCATAAAATTTAAAATTGTGCTCTCTAGTCCTACTAAAACCGTATTCATCGATTATGGAATTTATTCCATTTATTATAGTAGAATTTTTCATTTTTCTAAAAGTTTTTAATAGAGAAATGAGAGGCTTTGAAATGTCATTATATATAGTATTGTTTGCTATAACATTCATGCCTACATTGCAACCTCCACAAAATAAATCGACAAATGTGCTTATATTAGACGGTAACAAAGGTAGGATTTGGTCGAGAATCCTTGCTTTACCGCCAATGTAATTTAGGGGAGATGCTATGTATTTTTTTATTTGAGTACGCTGCATAAAAATAAACGTTCTTGATTGTCTTTGTTAAATTCACTTTTTCCAGCGTCAAAACCTTTGTAATTCATTGAAAAAATTTGAACATTCCCTCGCAATGATAAAATGCGTATTATTTCGTCGTCAGTCATTTTTGCATTGGAGCGGCATTGTAATTTCTTTCCGTTATTATTATAGGAAAATAATATATAGCGACATTTTAATTTTTTTACAAGATCCTCCAACGCTTTGGACGCTTTTTCACTTTTACAGTATTCACTTTTCATTCCTTTACGATCCATCTTTTTTGCGACGCCAAATACCTTGGGCTTTTTCCAAAGAGCAATGTTTTCTAGCAGATGATAGGCATCGCAATATTGGCGAGAATTATATGGCGGATCTAAATACGCAACATCAACTTCGGTAACGTATATTTTCTTTCGCAAATTCCACTAAGGGGGTAAAAAAATAGGATGTTCCAATTTTTAGATTTGAAATAACCACAAATCAAACACAA
>NZ_FQYM01000068.1 GCF_900141705.1 Fibrobacter sp. UWP2 | reverse complement strand
TTGTGTTTGATTTGTGGTTATTTCAAATCTAAAAATTGGAACATCCTATTTTTTTACCCCCTTAGTGGAATTTGCGAAAGAAAATATACGTTACCAAAAATGGGTAGCCGACAATTATGGGGAAGCTTACAATTATGGGGAAGCTTACAATTATGGGGAAGCTTACATTTATGGCTGTAGGGCAAATTCCTTAAATTATACAGTTCCGGTGGATCCTGCAAGAGGATGTTCTGTAACAAAGAATACAGATAACGATAGTTATGGCATGATTTTTATTGGTGAAGGAATGACAGAATCATCTACATTGAATAATTTAAATTGGCTTGGTCGTGCAAATGTGGACCAACTCCCAGCGAATTTTAGTTTTTATGATTTGTTGAAAGAACCTAGGATTGTTTCTAGTTTTGAGAGTTGCTTGAATGCATTGAAACACTATAACTCTATGAAATCTTCTTCGAGTCAGTTTAGTTCGTCTTCCGAAGAGTCTAACAGTTCTAGTGAAAAATATTCATCGTCGAATGGAAATTTCAGTAGTAGCTCAAAGACCATTGAACTTTCTTCGTCTTCAATGGAAATGAGGTCGAGCAGTTCTGTTAATGCAGAAATGTCTTCTTCATCGAAATTTGTTGAATCTAGTAGTTCGAAATTTGAGTCTTCGTCAACTGATGGTGTTTTTGTTGCTGGTCCTGAACAGGAGTATACTTCAGATCAGATTTTCAAAGATGGTTTGGATAATATGGAGTCTGGTAAATGTTACTCGTTAAATCCAGCTCGTGGAACACAGCATGGTTGGATTAATACGAATGCTCAAGATTCTTGGTGGTGGCGTGAAGTCGATTGCGAAACAGGCGAAAAAGTTGATAACAATCGAGTTGGGGCGTGTCTAGGCTTCCCGTTGGACAATGTGCCGAGTAATCCAAAAAACGCTTGCTTTGCGTACAACGGCACTTGTTACAAGTGCAATCCTGCCCGCGGTTCGGAATGCTCGAATTTTTGGCTTTGGCAAGGAACTTTTACATCGGCTAATATAGGTTGGTGGTATGAACAGGTGGATTGCGATAATCCGTTTGGAGAAAAAAATAATCTTGTTTGTCCCGATGCTTCAGTTTTGTATAAGAAGACCTCGAATAGTGAAAATTTTTATTTCGATGATAATGTCGAAGAACGTCAAAAGACACTAACAACATATTTCTATTTTGACGCAGTCGGGCGATCTATGAAAAGAAGAGATGTGTCTCGTGTTAAACGTGCTATTTATGTTAAATCGCGACTGAATAGAGATACTAGTTTTTTTGCATTGACTAGTGGTTCGAAGTTTAACGCTTTGTTTAAAACGGTAAGCGGACATGTTAGTGCGTTGACAAGTGCTACATTTAGTTATAGCACGGAATGCTCTAATGAAGATTATGTTCCTTTAAATATTACAATTATGTTGAGTACTCCTGAAGATGGAATCGAGGTATTTTTGGAAGGGGACGATGATGATTTAAAAAATCATGAACAAAAACATAAAAGTATATATATGAAATTATTGCTGTCCGGTAAAAGTTCCAACATAAGCACAATATGCTGAATACGCGCCGATTTCGACAGAAAGCGGTGCCTTTGCGTTTTGCGGGTCCC
>NZ_FQYM01000067.1 GCF_900141705.1 Fibrobacter sp. UWP2 | reverse complement strand
TTGTGTTTGATTTGTGGTTATTTCAAATCTAAAAATTGGAACATCCTATTTTTTTACCCCCTTAGTGGAATTTGCGAAAGAAAATATACGTTACCAAGCCAAATCCATGTTAGAGGATTATCTCGACTTAAATAGACGATATCTTGGACTTACAAATTGTTTTATATTTAACGAAAAAAAAGTTGAATTAGACATAGTTCCCAAGCAGTTGTTTAACTCAGCTATTTCAGAATTATACAAGCAAGCTTATAAAAAATCTGATTTGCGTTTCAAAAGAAGTTCTCTAGAAGAAATATGTCCTGCGTTGATTTTTAATGAAGAAAACATAATTAAGGGAATAAACAGAGATCTTGGTTCAAACGTCAATAATATAAAAGCAGCCTACAACGAAGTTGATAGGCTAAGGTATGAACGTTTTAACAAACTTATTGACAGTAAATTTACTGACGAAAAGCTTTTAGCATTGCTCTACAAATTTGAATTAAGATCAGACGACGAGATTTGTCGCATGGTAACAGAAAATGCTGATGTTCCAACGATTTTCGAATATATTCTTGGAATCATTTGGTATAAAATTAGTGAAAAGAAGGGTAAAATTCTTGATTATTTCAAACTATCTTTAGATGCTAATTTATTGCCCGTGACTCACGCTGGAGGCGGAGAGGCCGACATCGTTTATGAATATGACAGCACATCAAATTATCCTGAACATAATTTACTTTTAGAAGCGACTCTAGCAGACAGTACCAACCAACGGAGAATGGAAATGGAGCCTGTTTCAAGGCATTTGGGAAACCATTTGCTAAGAACAAATAATATTAACACTTATTGTGTATTTGTAACAACCTTTCTACATATTAATGTTATTGGTGATTTTCGAGGAAGAAAAAATCTTATATATTGCGATCCACAAAATCCAGATAAATGGATAACCGGAATGAAAATCATACCTTTATCTACCGAAGATTTAAAAAATATTATTGAATACAATATAACTTATTCATATTTATACCAATATTTTGCAGATGCACATAAATCAAATGAATTTCATCCTCAAAAATGGTACGACAATTGCATAAAAATTAAAAATGCTCAAATAATTAAAGCAAATTCTAGAATGAGTATGGTTGCAGAGAAAAAGCCTCCAAAATATCGCTAGTTTTTGTTTTTATAAAAATACAAAAAAACTTGTTTTGCAAATAAAGACACGCGCGTTAGGGATAGTGACCCCTTGGGGCCGAGACTCGCGTAGCGAGGCTTGGTTTTAACAGCGCTGCGGGCGGTTCGATAGGGCCGCCCGAAGTGCGTTAAAATATAGCCCGACCGCATATATATGTGCGGGAACGCCCCAAAAGGGCATGGTTGTCGCCAACGCTACGGGTTGCTCTTCCATTTACGGCGGTAACCTCCCGACCACTCCGTGGGCAAAGAACAAGGAAGGCCGCGGTCCCGCTTGGGCCAACAGCCTCTTCGAAGACAACGCCGAATTCGGTCTCGGTATGCGCCTCGCTATCACGAAGCATGCCAAGCAGGCTTTGAGCCTCCTCGAAGCCGTGAACGTTCCTGCCGAACTCAAGGAAAAGCTCACGACCCAGGAGCAGAATGACGAAGCCGGCATCAAGGCCCAGCGTGA
>NZ_FQYM01000066.1 GCF_900141705.1 Fibrobacter sp. UWP2 | reverse complement strand
GAAAAGAGCATGAAACTACTTGACAATGAAGCGCTAATAGCCTAGATTTACACCAGTTGGAGACCTGGATTTTCAACTAAAAAAGGGACAAATTCCCAAATTCCATTAATATTTTCACCAAGAACAATGGCATCGGACTTTAATCGATTTGGGAAGCCATCAAAAACCTCATTTAATTTAAAAATTTCATTCCTCGGAGGAACAACCATTTTATACCGACCGTCGGTAGACTCAAAACATTGGCAATCAGCAGGGCACTTTTCAGATATTTTCCTAAAAAGTGAACCATCAATGGAGTAATTCATCACATAAGATTTGGTTGAAATATCTTGCAACGCATACCAGTGATTTATTAAGTAAGAATCATTATTCTCATCTTCAATATAATCTTTTCTCTGATCATTCTGTTTGATATTAACCATTACTCCTGCTTGATTCTCTCCAAGTCCCACATCGGAAGAATTTGTAAAAACTCTCACATTTGAATAACTCCAATTTTCAAGGGGGGAATTCGCAAGCCATACCAAACCCTGCTCGCGAGGCCGATCAATCACCCAAAAATTTCCCGCAAAATACATGATTGTGCGATAATTATCGGGGGAACTAATTCTTGCAGTATAAGCGTCTACACCACCGAGTTTTGGGGTATAACCAAAAGATCCTCCGGTGACAGCACTTTTCATTAAAGTAGCTTGGAAACCTCCTGCAACTTTCATATATTTTGCATCATCATCAAAAAATGAATAATCATATTTTGATCCAAAAAATTCAATGGAATACGCAAAAATACCTGCCGTTGTTCCTGTAGCTTGATTCGTCCGGTTCTTCAAATCTTTGAAACTAATAAATTCGTTGTCTCCGCCAGCATCTATATCTATACACGCCTCTGTAAAAGGAACATGACAAGTAAATTCTGATTGCGAACGAGTCAAAACATTGTGCTGATGAAATCTGTGCGTCATAGAGCGATCTTCGTAACCAGAATACCCTCTATCTTGAATAATGAATCCTTCTGCAGAACTAGCCAGCGTAATAGAAAGGTTGTCCTGCTGATCATGGCCTTGTCCATTTTTCCAAATATCATTAGATTCGACAACCATCGAAAGAGAAACCGTATCAATGCTTCCATCAGCAAGAATACGCTCTTTCATAATCATGACGGCATCATCTCCATAACGCCCTCCCATTTCTATAGGAAGAGGCGCTTCTGTTGAGTAAAGCGACATATTGTTTGCTTTTATACCAAAAACATTCATCAAAGACACCTTTGACGGATCTGTTACAGGGAACCGCTTTGATAAAGATACATATTTCGGATCATTCAGCAACTTCGCCCAAACAAGATAGTCCGGATTATAGGTACATCCATCATCAGGAAGATGCCCCAAAGTTAGTTGAAATTTCTGCAACCAAAAAGAAAAAGGTGGTCTCCAACTTGTAAATTTGGTTCAGCAAAAAAACACCAAGCAAGAGGATAACCACCATGATGAAAAGTACAAAAAGAACCCCAAAACTGTCAATCGTCCGCCGCGAAGAAATCGACATTTCGACCAGTATCGGGGTGGTTCTGGCCGACCTTGCCGAACAGGGGAAAAGCTGCCTTGACGCGCTGTCGAGGGAGATGGGCGCAAGGCTCGTGGAGGCGATACTCCTGGCCGAAAGGGAACAGCTCGGCGGTGCAGCATACCACCCCAGGGAGGGCTTCAAGAAGTGGTCCAGCCAGGGCGGTTCCGTGTACATCGCGGGCGGCAAGGCGAAGGTGCGCGTA
>NZ_FQYM01000065.1 GCF_900141705.1 Fibrobacter sp. UWP2 | reverse complement strand
TTGCTTGGTGTTTTTTTGCTGAACCAAATTTACAAGTTGGAGACCACCTTTTTCTTTTTGGTTGCAGAAATTTCAACTAACTTTGGGGCATCTTCGTGCGGGTGTATTGTATTCTTTTGAAAATGTCGCGCTTTTAGGCGAGGAGTGAGTCGGCTCCCCGCCGTTCTTTTTGTCCGCACCCCGGCCAAGCGAATCGGCCAGAACCGCTCCCGCGAGAGTGAACTCGTTCACTTTCAAAATGGAGCGAAATTGTGTCGAAGATTTCCAAGAGCGGCAAGTTTACTTTTATCGACTTGTTTGCAGGAATTGGCGGAATGCGTATAGCATTTGAATCCGCAGGTGGAAAGTGCGTTTACACGAATGAATGGAATAAGTTTAGTCAAAAAACATACTTTGACAATTTCGGCGATATGCCAGATGGAGATATTACTAAGATTGACGCAAAAACAATTCCCGATCATGACGTCTTAGTAGCAGGCTTTCCGTGTCAACCATTTTCTATTGCTGGAGTTTCCAAGAAGAATAGTTTAGGAAGAGCAACAGGCTTCGAAGACAAAACTCAAGGAACATTGTTCTTTGATGTTTGCCGTATTATCAAGGCGAAACGTCCGAAAGCATTTATGCTTGAAAATGTCAAAAACCTTTGTAGTCACGATAAAGGCAATACGTTCAAGGTAATCCAGGAATCATTGGATGAACTGGATTACGAGATTTTTTATAAAGTTTTAGATGGTCAGAATTTTGTTCCACAACATCGTGAACGTATTCTCATTGTCGGTTTTGATAGGCAGAGGTTTAATACCCCAATCGATTTTAAATTCGAGATAACCCCAGTAGAACCAAAACCAACCATAAAGGACATTCTTGAGAAGAAACCTGATCCAAAATACACTCTTTCTGACAAACTGTGGAGTTATTTACAGGCGTATGCAGCAAAACACAAAGCTGCCGGAAACGGTTTTGGTTATGGAATTGCTCCTTTAAATGGAGTGTCACGCACCCTAAGTGCAAGATACTATAAAGATGGCTCGGAAATTCTCATTGCACAACGAAATAAAAATCCAAGAAGATTGACACCGCGCGAATGCGCGAGATTGCAAGGTTTTCCAGATTCCTTCAAAATAACTGTTTCCGATGGACAGGCGTATAAGCAGTTTGGAAACTCTGTCGTTGTTCCATTGATGGCAAATATCGCGAAATTGATTGCGGAGAGGTTGAAATCAAATGCAAAATAACGCCTCTGACGCTATTAAGGTAGTTACATTAGGACAAAGAACATTTTGTAAGTTCCTATCGGCAAATGATACGGACCCTAAACAAAGCCATCAAGCGGGAATCTATATTCCGCAAAACAGTTTTTCTATTCTATTTGACTCCCCTGGGATAAAAGGAGACAATAAGGATAGATTTGTTACCGTTTATTGGCATTATGAAGATGATTACATCTCTAATGAAGTCCGTTTTATCTATTATGGGCGGAGCACAAGAAACGAGTACAGAATCACGCATACGCCATTTTTTAGACCTGAATATACAGGGGCTCTATTTGTATTCACCCAATGCAACGAAGAGAATTACCAGGCTTTTATTTTAAATACAGATGATGAAATAAATCAATTTTTGGACGCATTCGGCCTCTCTCCGCATGAAACAAATTGTTTGATAGACGCTGATAAGCCGACTAGCGATAACGATTTGATACAGGCGTTTATCCAAGATATAGATGACAAGGGAATTGATTTTCCTGATTCCAAAAGAATGTCCGCTGCCGCAAGGGATATTTGTGATAGAACAATTTCTTCTCAAGCATTGATTTTGACGAACCCAGACAAGAAAATTTTGGACTGGACTGATATGGAATACAATATTTTCAAAGCAGTAGAGTATTCTCGCTATGGAAATATTGTTTCACAAGGTTTTCCATCGGTTGATGAATTCGTTGACATGGCAAACCAAGTCTTGAATAGAAGAAAAAGTCGTGCAGGAAAAAGTCTTGAGCATCATCTTGCCGCAATATTCGATGGAAACCATCTGCCTTTTGAGGAACAGGTAGTGACCGAAGGAAACAAAAGACCTGATTTCATATTTCCATCAAAAAAAGCATATCATGATTTGTCATATCCAACAAAGAAACTGATTTCTCTTGCAGCCAAAACTACCTGCAAAGATCGTTGGCGTCAAGTTCTCAATGAGGCGGATAGGTTGAAAGACGATTATAAATATCTATGCACGCTGCAACAAGGAATTTCAGTTGCTCAGTTAGATGAGAAGATGCCCCAAAGTTAGTTGAAATTTCTGCAACCAAAAAGAAAAAGGTGGTCTCCAACTTGTAAATTTGGTTCAGCAAAAAAACACCAAGCAA
>NZ_FQYM01000064.1 GCF_900141705.1 Fibrobacter sp. UWP2 | reverse complement strand
AAAAGAGCATGAAACTACTTGACAATGAAGCGCTAATAGCCTAGATTTACACCAGTTGGAGACCTGGATTTTCAACTAAAAAAGGGACAAATTCGCTCGCTTGTGGAACTAGAGGACGTCTTTTGTGACGAGGAGCTTTCTAATGATGAAGAAGAGGCAGTCTCCCCTGAGGAGGAATTTTTTGTGGATGACGAGGACGTTTTAGGGGTCGAGGAAGACGAGTCCTTGCCCGAGGAGGCCTGGTCCTCGATGAGTTCGTAGGAAGTGGAGACGTCGGTGTCGTTAGAGCAAGACAACAGTATGGGGATGGAAACGCCTAAAATGAGCAATTTTAAGGGGGGCATGGGGCCTCTTTGTGGTCGAAACACGTTGTGTTGTAAGTGAAAATAAAAAATAATTGTGATGTGTATATAAAAATTTATATTGTCGTGGATGAAAATCTATAGTGAAGGAGAAAAAATGAAAAATGGGTCGTTTTTGGTGATTTGTCTTGCAGCAATGGCTTTTGCGCAGAATTCCGCCGAGTCCGCCCCGCAGCCCGCTGCACCGACTCCGGCTCCTGTGGCAGAACTTGGACTAGAGACGGAACCCGCTCCGGTAGTAGAGCCTGCTGCCCCTGCCCCTGCACCCGAGGCAGAATTCGCACCTGTAGCTGAACCTGCGGCGGAACCTGGCCCAGTGGTGGAACCTGCGGCGGAACCTGCTCCCGTTCCACAAGTGTCTGATTCGGTGGCGGCAATGCCTGCTGCACCGGCATCTGCCCAGCAACCCGCTGAGCCCGTCCCGGTGGCAGAGCCTGTTGCCCCTGCACCTGTACCCGAGGCAGAATCCGCACCCGTTGCTGAACCCGCACCCACGCCACAGCCCGTTGCACCGACCCCGACGCCTGTGGCGGCCCCTGCTCAGGTTCCGCAAGAGTCTGATTCGGTGGCTGTAATGCCTGCCGTACCGGCATCTGCCCAGCAGCCTGCGGAACCCGCTCGCAAGCGATTCCGCTTTGGTGTGTATGGCGCCGTAACGTACAATGATTTTTATAACACTTCGCTTGGGCTGAACCGGTTGAACCGTCACGCAGACGGGTACTCCATCAAGGTTGCTGGCGTAGACGACCTGACCGGAAACTATTGGGGCATTGGCGCCAATGCTGGTCTTAGCGTGCTGTTTATGCCGACTGAAATTTTTGGCCTCCATTTGGAGATGGGGGCTGCCTACCGCAAGGGCAAGGGCAAGTCCGATTTGACGGCGATTTTGACATGGGACGATGCCAGCAAAAAGAAGGAACGCGCCGACCTGAGCCTGGAATATTCCTTGAAGCAGTTCACCATGGACATCCCATTGCTGATGCGATTTGAAATTCCTAGAATCATGTTCTTTGAGGCGGGCCCAATGGCGTCCCTCACTTTCCAGTCGAGGGATAAATCTAAAATCGAGGATGACTTTGGATTCCATACCTATAGGGAAGAAGATCCTTGTGATTTCTTTGAACTCGATGCTGCGCTTGGTATAGGCCGTATGCAACGCATTGGTTCCAAGTACTTGGACTTTGGCCTGCGTTTGGTGTTGGGCGTGACCAAGTTGAATGATTCGGATGATGCTCCGAGAACGTGGCAGGGACAATTCAATTTGACGTTCTGGTTCTTGTAATGGAGGGATATAAAATGAGAAATTTTGGAAATAGCTTAATTTTTACAGCGGCACTGCTCGTGGGGACGCAGAGTGCATTTGCAAGTTGTTTGGGAACCGTCTATTTTAAGGCTCCGGATACATGGGCGGATGTTTATGTGGCCACTTACATGGGCAATACGGTGAAAATTGAAAAAGACGCTGTGACGGGTTTTTATATAGCGAAACTGGAAACCATTGGTCAGAATAGTTATTCAAATTCGTTTAATATTGGTGCTGGCACTACTCCGCCGATTAAGTATGTGAGCGTAACGGAATGGGAGGCTAGTTCAAGTTTTGATCCAAATATTCTGCAAAATAACCAAGGTTTTGCATGCCCAGGTGAAGGCAACTCCGTTTATATTTTTGAAAGTCCCGATAGGCCGGGTACCACGGTCGTGAGTTCAGAACCTCCCGGTGCCAAGTACGTTTATTTTATGCCTCCTCCAGAAGATGCGGCTTGGATGAATTCGTCCCCGATGATCAGCTTGGACGGGGGTAAGACCGCAAAGCCCAGAAGATGCCCCAAAGTTAGTTGAAATTTCTGCAACCAAAAAGAAAAAGGTGGTCTCCAACTTGTAAATTTGGTTCAGCAAAAAAACACCAAGCAAGAGGATAACCACCATGATGAAAAGTACAAAAAGAACCCCAAAACTGTCAATCGTCCGCCGCGAAGAAATCGACATTTCGACCAGTATCGGGGTGGTTCTGGCCGACCTTGCCGAACAGGGGAAAAGCTGCCTTGACGCGCTGTCGAGGGAGATGGGCGCAAGGCTCGTGGAGGCGATACTCCTGGCCGAAAGGGAACAGCTCGGCGGTGCAGCATACCACCCCAGGGAGGGCTTCAAGAAGTGGTCCAGCCAGGGCGGTTCCGTGTACATCGCGGGCGGCAAGGCGAAGGTGCGCGTA
>NZ_FQYM01000063.1 GCF_900141705.1 Fibrobacter sp. UWP2 | reverse complement strand
GAAAAGAGCATGAAACTACTTGACAATGAAGCGCTAATAGCCTAGATTTACACCAGTTGGAGACCTGGATTTTCAACTAAAAAAGGGACAAATTCCGCAGGGGCGGGCCCTCCCGGCCCTTCGGGCTTCGATCTCCCCTAAAGGGGACCATAGCCACTAAGGCAACAAGTTGCCAAGTGGCTGGAGGCCTAACGCGGAATGCGGGAAACAAAACGCTACACAACACTAATTTCAAGCATTCCATTTAAATCAGCCGACTTGCAGGATTGAGCGATATCAGACAAATCACCAACTTCAAGAGTTACATAATCATTAACAGCGTCCTTTTTTCGCAACAAGAAGCGAAACTCTCTTTGATACGAGAACTCTCTTCTTTTTCGGAACGCAATTTTGGGGTATTCATCCAAAACTTTATCCTTGGCGAAATCGTAATAATTCACAGGGCCCATGGCAAAATCAAGATTCTCTTTCAAGGCGGCCTTTTTCAATCTTTCAACAAATAATTCCATACGCGGAATCGCAACCGCATGTTCGCCATAATTAATCATTTTTTCAGAAAACAATACGTCCCGTTTCAAATCTTCCAAAGAAGCGTACTTCTTTTGCGAATCAAATCTAATCGTCGAAAAGCACATTATATAGCTTTTCAAAACATCTTCATTATAACAAATTGACACAGGACCAGCTAGATCTTTCAATTCCAGCTGACCAAAAAAAACTTTTATTGAATTAGGCTGAAATATTTTGCAACATTCATAAGGATCATTTTGCTTAAAACTATCAGAAGCTTCCGCTCTCCGAAAATAATTCAAAGAATTAAAGTGCAGATGACCCTTTAAAAAATCATCGCGATACGTTTCACAACTGAAAAACTTGAATAAACCTCTACACATTTTAATCTCCATTAATGGTTAAATATACATTCCCATTTTGTCAAAAAATGACAAAATAGACCCTTTTTCAAGAAAACATCCCCTTCCGTGGGTGGCGACGGAGTCGTCACTCACGGGTTTCTCCCCCCCCCCCCTTAAATGGCGCACCATTTTGCTTGACGTCCATAAAGCGGCCCGTTTCGGCATTACGCTTTACAAACTGCTGCGTCCTCGGATTAAAGGTTTGGGAACGGGAGCGGACCGCTCCATTCCTATGATTGTCTCCAGATGGCGGATTTGTCGCCATATTGACCTCCTTTCTTATGCTGACAACATCGTCAGGCATTTAAACAAAAAAAAGCTTTTCCACATCAAAAAAGTCATTTTTATGAAATTCTTATAAATTCAGTGTTATTTATCCCGTTTCCAAGCGGCAGGGAATTCTCGCCTACCCCATGACATACCATCCTTGGTTAAATGTTTATGGTTTCCCGCCGTGATTACACAAACCTTAGCGAGGTTTAGACCACCCTCCTGCATTGGAGAAACGTCTCTCATTTATATTATAGCGAGCAACTGGTACATCACCGGGCAAAAATGCAGCTCGGTTGGGATAAAAAAGTCCACCAGCCAGTGATTTATTGCCCTTTTTGAGCGAATTTAACCAATTTAGGATGCCAACCTTGTAAGAATAATTTTACAAAAATCGCCCAATATCGTGACCAGATTTGGTTCGCCGAGAAGGGCAAGCCCCACGAAGCGACGGTGCTAAAGCGGCTTAGCGAAATCGAGATGAGCGACGAGGGCGAATTCCGCAAGGTCCGCAGGGACAGGATTTTCGAAAAGGACTACTTCGACAAGAAATACGGAGCCCTGCCGGAGGTCAGCGACGGTTTCGACTTGATCGAGGCCATGAAGGGGTAAGGGCGATCCCTGCCACTTTTTCGTCATCCCCGCGAAGGCGGGGATCCACTTGCGGTCCGTGGCAGGGCCGGGCTCTCGCGGCACGAAGCCGTGGCGTCACCCCACGGCTTCCCCGCCTAGAGGGCCGAGCGCGGGACACCAGCGGCCCTCCCGGCCCTTCGGGCTTCGATTCCTAACGCAAAAAAGCCACACAATCATTAAGCAATTCCGCAATAAAATCACCCAAACTAAACTTTTTTGATTATTATTATGGGAACACCTTATTTGATTTCTGAATTCCCCAAAGGATACGCAACATGATTCAAGCAAACTGGGATATTTTTAACGCCAAGTTTACCAATGGCAAAGAAAAGGCGTTTGAATGGCTGTGCTATCTTCTTTTTTGTCGAAAGTATAATAAACCCGAGGGGCTCCCCGCATACTTGAATCAATCAGGTATCGAAACCGACACCATAAATTATGGGAGCGACGTTATCGGTTGGCAAGCGAAATATTATTCAAATACGCTATCAAAAGAATCCAAGAAAATTGAAAAAACTTTAAAAGATATACGCAAGAATTATCCAAATCTGACCATCTTAGTCTTTTATACGAATTCAGAATGGGCTCAATCAAATGGAAAAGTTCCCAAAGGCAAAATAACTACTGAATCCTTAGCAAAAAAATTAAACATCAAAATTGAGTGGCATACGAAATCCTTTTTTGATTCTGATTTCGTATGCATTCAAAACGCAGATATTGCGTCATTTTTCTTTGAACAAAAATGCATTCTTGAAGACATTCATAAAAATGTGCAGTTTCATAACAATTCAATTTTGCAAAGTATAAAGAATACAATATCATATAATGGATTAAAATACAAAATAGACCGAACCCCCTTTTTTAGTTCCATAAACAACTCAGGAAAAGACCTCATCGTGATTTCTGGCGAGGCCGGTGTTGGGAAATCTGAATTTGTCCCTTTTTTAGTTGAAAATCCAGGTCTCCAACTGGTGTAAATCTAGGCTATTAGCGCTTCATTGTCAAGTAGTTTCATGCTCTTTTC
>NZ_FQYM01000062.1 GCF_900141705.1 Fibrobacter sp. UWP2 | reverse complement strand
GAAAAGAGCATGAAACTACTTGACAATGAAGCGCTAATAGCCTAGATTTACACCAGTTGGAGACCTGGATTTTCAACTAAAAAAGGGACAAATTCTTCGTTTTTATTTATACAGTTGCAGGGGAAGTAGATCCCCAATAAGTTCGAAATGCCTATCCAGCGAGAACAGTGTCAATCCATTCTGCAAGACATTTTGAGCAATCATCAAATCAGGCAAGCCGACCTTATTTATACCATGCTTCAGGTTTTCCGTCTGCATGTAGATAAGGCCGTTCCAATCAATCTGTATTGGAACCTTCGGTAGGAGGTTTAGCAGATTTTCAAGCTCTGTCTCGCCCCGTTTCCTTATAGATGGGAGCAATTCGGCAAGAATGATGTCGTTAATGCAGATACTGCCGTTGTCAATCAGTTTTTTGAGAACTTCCTTGCTTTCGCCACCGCGAAAACCGTCGATCCATACGGAAGTATCAACGAGGGTCATTTCTACCTCGCAGGGCGTCGAGATCGATATCCAGGTCGGTGTTGCCAAGATACTTCTTCAAACCAGAAATGTCGTGCGCTTTCTGTGACTTTTTTTCCATGAGAAGAAGACCTATTTTCCACTGGAGTTCTTCTAGTTGGGTATAGGGCAATCCTTCCACCTGCGATTCAAGTTCTGCAAAGGCTGTTTCCGACATGTTTGGACCTCTCTTGGGTTTAATATACATTATTTGCCCCAAATTTGCCAATACCATTCCAAGTTGGAAGACGGTTTGGTTCTACAAAATGGCGTAAATCCGCTTTCTTTGAAAAAAACTCACTTTTTTGTAGATTTTCTGTAACATTTTTCAATTAATGAGTTATTTTTTAGGCGACGGCGATCTGCATAGATCGACGGCTATAGAATTTGAGAGTATTTGCTCCGTTCTCCATTCTGAAATCGGCAAAATTTCTAATCAGTGAGAATAGGGCAGACTGCTCACGTCCCTTAGGGGCGTGGGTTGTTTGTGTCTATTGACTGATTAGGCTTTGCCGAGCCACAGAATGCAGTATGCACAAAAGCAACCTCACGCCTTTTTTGTTTCCTAACAAATTTGGCTGACTTTCAGGCATAACAGAGCAGACCTCTGAACTAAAACGAGGCTTGCGTTATGGGATTGAACACTCAATTTATCAAAGTGAAAGCAAATGCTGTATTTGCCCATTTGTGCGTTTTTATGAGCACACACTCTCTCGCATGTTTTTTCACAGGCACTAGAGATTGTGAACGGGACATCTTCAATGTGCGGTGCATAAAGAATTAAAAGTTTAAACAATCAACAAGGGATACAACATGAATTTTCATGATTACATCACTTCTGCAGAAAAAACGCCGATTCGCGTCTTAACATCTTGGCAACGGAATACGGACATTTCTAAATTGAAAATCGAGCCTGATTTAAAGCGCTTTTATTCAGTATGTGGAGAAATTCCTGTTGCGCCAGTTTTACTTGTACATACAAAAGCAGATGGTCTTATTGCACCTGATGTAAAACATAGAGATCGTGAAATTACTCAAAATATCAATCTTTCGTGGATACAAATTAGGCAAATTAACGAAGATAGCTCGCTAAATTGTGTAACATCAAATGAAAAATTATTCGAGATAGACGATTCGTTCAAGGAAGCTTTTGCAGAAGTCTTTGATTTTCTCACATGGGATGAGTTCCTTGACAAAGACGGATTATTAAGCGACCTGGCTATTAAACTAATCATCAACAGACTTTAATCCCAAAAAAGGTATAATAACGAACAAGAGGCTGAAAAATGAAAAAACAACTCTTCGCGCTAGTAGCCATTTTAACGAGCCAGGTAATGGCCGTTGACTTCAACAAAGAAATCTCGCTGGGAGATTGTTTATCTATACCACAATGTAACCAGGGCGTTTTATCAAAGGGGGGATGGTCTTCAACAGATTCAGGGATAAGAAATTCTAATATAAAAAAAATTAAATGTGAAAAAAGAAATGGACGGGCAAATTTG
Source organism: Fibrobacter sp. UWP2 (assembly GCF_900141705.1). NCBI lineage: Bacteria > Pseudomonadati > Fibrobacterota > Fibrobacteria > Fibrobacterales > Fibrobacteraceae > Fibrobacter > Fibrobacter sp. UWP2. The sequence continues at coordinate 876 of NZ_FQYM01000062.1, read as the reverse complement.
GGATGTATGGGATTGAATATTAGATGCGACAAAAATGCGGGATGTTTGATTGGATGCGGTGATGGGTTGGGATGTTTTACGGTATATGATCAAGTATGCAGAGATATGGACCTAGACCTGCAAGATAAGTTGAAAAACTTCCCATATTTTGAAGTTTGGGAAAAGAAAACTAGCTACTTTGAAACAAATCTCCCAAAAGAAATTTGGAATCTTATTCAATTGGCGGCTCAATTTGAAATAGACTGCTTTGAAAAAAAGCCCTCCAACGCAAAAGGTCTAGGTCCTCAAGGAGGAATTTACAATCATTGTCCTGATTTGAACCATCCAACTCGAAATTGTAATCCTGTGAAAGGCTTTACAAAAATGTATTCAAAAGAAATTTTAGCAAAAGCAAAGAACGCCCTTTATAAAAAGTGGGACAGAATTGCAAAAGCACAATCAAATTTTAATATAAATAAATCTCCCAGAAATCTATTCTTATTGCAAGGAGATTTTTCATCACTGGACAACGCTTCATTTGATGAATACAATGCTTTTGTCAGCAAAATGGAAACCTCGAAATTTTTACCGAACGATCTAAAGAAAATAGTATCAAAAGAAAAAAAATTAATAGCCGAGTCAAAAAAGTATTTTGAACAGGAGTGTCTCTTTCTTGAAAAAGCCAGCATTGAAGATTTGGATGTGAAAACAGGGCTTTGCACAGAACTTTCTCTAACAGGTCAAAATTACAAAAATTTTACAACAAAGAAGGAGGCTAGATTAAAAACTATTGAAAAAGAATTATTAGTGTCCGGTAAAACTTTTTAATTCAACCTGAAATCTAACAAAAAAGGCGACTGCCGTTTCCGGGAGCCGCCGCTTTTGACTATAGTTTCT
>NZ_FQYM01000061.1 GCF_900141705.1 Fibrobacter sp. UWP2 | reverse complement strand
TGCTTGGTGTTTTTTTGCTGAACCAAATTTACAAGTTGGAGACCACCTTTTTCTTTTTGGTTGCAGAAATTTCAACTAACTTTGGGGCATCTTCCGTTTCTCCCACCAACATGCAGGTTTATGCCGACGGTGGCGCTCTCATCGGTCATTTTGACGTCGCATCGGGCTCCATTATCGCGAACAACTCTGTGGTGGTGACAGGCCTTGACCTGAACATGCTCGCCACAGTCCCGACTTCGGCTGTATTCACGCAGCCCCAGCAGACAACGCCCATCGACATTCCCGTGGACCCGACGCTCATGTCTTCTGCAGAAGTCGTCCTCCCGACAAGCTCCGATGTCCCCGTTACGCCGAGCTCCGCCACGGTCACGCCTCCGCCTTCTAGCAACAATCAGCAAACTACAGTCTCTTCCGCAACGCAGACAACGCCCAAGTCCTCGTCGTCATCTCAAAAGCAGCAAACGTCCAGCTCGTCGTCCAAGCAGCAGGTTGTCACCAGCTGCGAACAGGGCAAGTGCCTCGACAAGATTTGCGGCGGATGCGTGGAACCCTATGCCCAGGGTCTCAAGACTACCAAAAACAGCAATTACTCTTACGACAACGAGTGCAAGCTTTTGGACTGGTACGACGCCGGCGACCTTAAGGACGGCTCGGCTCAATGCGCCAACGGCAACGGCAGCCAACAACCAACCCAGAGCTCCAGCTCCCAGCAGCAGCAGCAGAACACGTCCTCTTCCAGCGTAAAGAGCTCCAGCAGCGTCAAAAGCTCCAGCAGCGTAAAGAGCTCCTCCAGCGTTGCAAGTTCTTCTAGCACTCAGCAACAGCAGGGCACATCGCCTGTTATCAAGGTGGTCGCGGGCGGCAAGTCCGGTTCCGGCAAGGCCACCCGTTATTGGGACAGCTGCAAGCCGCACTGCGCTTGGCCCGGAAAGGGCGGTCCGCAGGCCACGACTTGCCATGCCGATGGCAGCAAGGCCGGTGGCGACGAAGCAAGTGTGTGCGACGGCGGCTCTGCCGGTACGTGCGCAACCCAGGCCCCTGTTATTGTGAACGACGAATACGCATACGCCTTTGCGGCAACATCCGGATCTTGGGTTTCTTGCGGCAAGTGCTACATGCTCTCGTTCAACGGCCAAGCCGAAGGCGGAGCCAAGTCCAGCATCAACGGCAAGAAGTTGATCGTTATGGTTTCGAACATCGGCTACGACGTTCATGAAGGTCAGTTCGACATCATGATTCCGGGTGGCGGCGTTGGCGCCTTCAGCGGATGCCAGAAGATGGGCATTTCCTGTGCCGGCGCTCAATACGGCGGCTTGCTCACCACCTGCAAAGGCGACAAGTCCTGCCTTATTGAACAGTGCAACAAGGAATACGGCAACAACGCCAACCTCAAAAACGGTTGCTTGTTCCTTGCCAACTGGCTTGACGCGGCAGACAACCCGAAGCACACCTTCCAGGAAGTGGAGTGCCCGAGCGAGCTCTCCAGCCGCTACTAATATTTGCTAAAAAATAGATTTCGAACCCGCCTCCACGAGGCGGGTTTTTCGTATTTCACTCTTGACATCTTATCAATGATTCGCATCACCATTTATAAGAATTTACAAGACAAAGAACATCTTAAATTGTATTTTTAAGGTGGGTTTGTGGATGTAACAAAGAGGTATTAATTAATGAAATTCCCCTATTTTAGATTTTTGGCCGTTGCAGGAATTCTTGCTTTTGCCTGGAACTGTTCCGATGAATCATCCACAGAATCTTCCGACACCGCGGCGCAAGAACTTCCATTTGATATCAACAGCATCGCAGTCGCAAACCCCAGCTGGGTGTTTTTTGACGGAGCAAATATTTTCGTAATCTCGGCAGCCAACGCAGAGACTTCTCCAACGCTTGAAGTGACCGACGTTCAAGGCAACTTGATTGGCCTGTACGACATTCCCTCCCAGTCGATTTTTGACCTCGCCATGCAGCCGGTTTTCATTGGCGTCGATTTGGCAACCCTCCCCGCGGTGTTCCCTCAGGAGCCGGCCTCCAGCGCCGACCCACTCCCGGCCTCTTCCGAAGCCCAGGTCCCGGGACTTTCTTCTGCCGTGGATTTGCCGGCCAGTTCGAGCGAGCAGGCCCACCCCTCTTCCGGGACGGCTTCCTCCAGCAGCTCCAAAGTTCGTTCCAGTTCCAGCGTGAAGTCCTCTTCTAGCGTCAAGTCCAGTTCCAGCGTCAGGAGCTCGAGCAGCCGCGCCACCACGACCCAGTTCAAGGTCAAGAGCGGCGGCCACCAGGGCCACGGCTGGGGCACCCGTTACTGGGACTGCTGCAAGCCCCACTGCGGATGGGACGGCAACGTGGGCAAGAACGCCCAAGACAAGCGCGAAGCCAAGACTACAACCCAGACCTGCGACAACAAGATGGAAACCATCGGTAACGGCTACAAGAGTGTTTGCGACGGTGGCGAAGCCGGCGTCTGCGACTTCCAGGCCCCGTGGGCAGCCACCGACAACATCGCCTTCGGTTTTGCGGCAGTTCCCGCGGCCGACGGCGCCAAGTGCGGCTACTGCTACCTCCTCACCTTCGACGGCGGCGACCACCAGGGCGGCGGCAACGGCCTCAACGGCAAAAAAATGGTCGTGATGGTGTCCAACATCGGCGGCGACGTGCAGCAGGGACAGTTCGACCTGATGATTCCGGGCGGTGGCGTAGGCATGTTCAACGGATGCAGCAAGCAGCTCGGCATCGGCTCCATGGGCAGCCAGTACGGCGGCTACCTCAGCGAATGCGGTGCCGGCAACAAGGGCTGCCTCCTCGACAAGGGTAACGTATATTTTCTTTCGCAAATTCCACTAAGGGGGTAAAAAAATAGGATGTTCCAATTTTTAGATTTGAAATAACCACAAATCAAACACAA
>NZ_FQYM01000060.1 GCF_900141705.1 Fibrobacter sp. UWP2 | reverse complement strand
GCTTGGTGTTTTTTTGCTGAACCAAATTTACAAGTTGGAGACCACCTTTTTCTTTTTGGTTGCAGAAATTTCAACTAACTTTGGGGCATCTTCCCCCTGCGCAGCAGGGAACGCCACGGGAATTGCACAGAATGATTCGGAAATTCCGATTTTACGTGAAATTCTACAAATTTTGCCGACTATTCTACTTTTCTGGGCAAACTTGCTGGATTTTTTTTCAAAAAAAAACTATTTTCCGTAAACAGGTTGTAAAATGTCCAAGTTATCAATAAAAAATTTCGGACCTATCAAGTCGGTCTCTTTAGACTTCAAAAGGATAAATGTCCTTATTGGGCCCCAGAGTTCCGGTAAAAGTACGATTCTAAAAGTCGCCAGTTTTTGCAATTGGCTCGAAAAGAAAATTCAGTTGACACAGGACCCAAATGAATGGACTACCCCGACCGTCGTAAAGGACCAGTTAATAACATTCCACAAGTTGGATGGTTACGCTACAGCCGGTTCTGAAATTCTTTTTAAGACAGAGACTTTGCTGGTCGAAATCAAGTTTTCAGAAAGCAGCCATGTTAGTGTGGATTTCAATTGGGGAAAAAAGCGTTGGGACTACAAGCGCACGAAGAACGCCTACATTCCTGCCGAACGCAACATCGTTGCATCTATCCCCAACTGGCTAGACATCAATTTTGACAGATTCAACAATGTCCGCAACTATATGGCGGAGTGGGATGTCGCCCGCAGAAAGTTTGACAAGATGCACAAGCTTGACATCTTGGACATGGGCGTTTCGTATTTTTACGACGAAGCGAATAATTCCGACATGATTTCCTTAAATAAGCGCACGCTTAATTTTTCGAATGCCTCTAGCGGACTTCAATCTGTAATTCCTCAATATGCGCTTTTGTCTTATTTATTCGATTACTCCCTTTTATTCGAACAGACTAGTCTAAGAAGAGTTCTTACAGAAACCAAACTTCGAGAAATCATTGAGCAGAATCCGAAATTACAAAAAAAGGGTATCGGCGATTATTACTTGAACAATTGCGGTGTGAAGGTATTTCTTGAAGAACCCGAACAGAACCTTTTCCCGCAAACCCAATATGCGCTTGTTAAATGGCTGGCTCGCAAATTGAATGGCAACTCGTGTAACACGCTGTTTTTGAGTACACATAGCCCGTATATTTTGTCGTCCATGAACAATTTGATCCAGGCCATGGAATCTTCGACCAAGGCGGCTGGAGCGTCTGCTCGCGTGAAAAAGATTGTTGGGCAATCGGATTTTATGAACTTTGACGAAATCAGTGTTTACGGCATAAACAATGGTCGTGTCAAGAGCCTTTTGGACGAAGAAAATCGCTTGATCGCTCAATCTTTCTTAGACTCTGTATCCATTGACATTTCTAAAGAATTTAGCAACTTGATAAATGTATGAAGAAGAATCCTAAAGAAAACCTAGATGAGTGGACCAAGGGGCTTCCTAATTCTTCGTACACCACAACAAGTGAATCTAACATTAAGTTCGAAGAAAATAAAAGCCAGATCACGTTTTCTAACAGGTCAAAAAAGAAATGTTTAAAGGTTAATGTCGATGGTGGTGTTTACCCTAAAGGCGGGAAAAACCTGAGATGCGACAAGTTGCTTGTTGAAAAAGATTATTTTCGTTTTTACTTTGTTGAGTTGAAGGGAGAAGACATTGAACATGCGTTTAAGCAACTGGCTAGCTCCGTCAACGATACTAAACTAAACCCAGATTGCTCCCAAGACAAGATTGCTTTTGCCGTTGGAAAGAATCATTTTCCGAAAGCATCTGCGCTGGTTCAAGGGTGGATGAAAAAATTCAAGAAATTCGGCGCAACATTGGAAATTGAAAATACTCCAGCTAAGTATGAATTGTAAGTTTTCCTATAATTAGACCTGTTCATAACTAGACAAAAAGGGGAGTTCCCGTTGTCAAAAGATTGCCTTTGAATAGTGAAAAGGCTGCTAACAGCTTTTGCAAAGACTTTTGCGCAGAATGTGCGGCTGCAAAAAAATGCAACTGTTTATTTTTTTTGCGATTGCGTTAGGCCTCCTATTTCTTGTTGACGTGCGTCTCGTCTCCCGCGTCTGCGTTAGGGATCGAAGCCCGAAGGGCCGGGAGGGCCGCCCGTATCCCGCGCTCGGCCCTCTAGGCGGGGGAACCGTGGGGTGACGCCACGGTTCCGTGCCGCGAAAGCCCGCCCCTGCGCAGCAGGGAACGCCCTTAAGGCTCCCTGTGGGCAGCATCATGGTCGCTCGAAATACATGAGCCTGTTCCTGAGCCGTATTTGCCAGAATGTCTCTTGCGATGACAGCCACTACCGCAAGAAGCCTTGAATTGCCGACATCACTCAGGGCGACTATTGGCGAGTCTCCAAGTATCACCCCGAAATGAACGACAACAAGGGAACATCGGTTGTTCTCTTGAATACTACTCCGGGTTGTATGCTATTTGAATCCGTCGCCGATAAAGTCGCCCAATGCGATTCCAAGGTCGAATACGCCATCGCCGGCAACCCCGGCATCGTCCGCTCCAGCAATCCGCACCCCAAGCGCGTCGAATTCTTCGCCAACCTGGACAAATACTCCCTCGACCAGCTGATAAAGATGTATTGTCCCTTCCCGTCACCATTGAAATGGGCATATACCCGTGTGCGGGGACTGCTCGGGCGGATCAAGCGGAAGGTTGTGGGGTAGGGAAAGACAAAAGGACCGCCGTAAGGCGGTCCTTTCGTTGGTTTGAAGTTGCTTGGTTATTTGCGTCTTGGCTCTCTTTGCGAAAGGGCGCTACCAGCTATGCTTTTCGTAGTTTTGCTGGTTCGGCCATCTCGAAGTGCTTGAGAAGCTTTGGTCGCAATTTTAGGCGATGTTACCTTCTTTGCCATTTTATCGCTCCTGGATCTTATGGATCCGGTGTTCCTTATTCGAAGGCTAAACCTGCAGTGCGAAGATGCCCCAAAGTTAGTTGAAATTTCTGCAACCAAAAAGAAAAAGGTGGTCTCCAACTTGTAAATTTGGTTCAGCAAAAAAACACCAAGCAA
>NZ_FQYM01000059.1 GCF_900141705.1 Fibrobacter sp. UWP2 | reverse complement strand
AAACGGGAACTGGAAAAGAGCAGAAAGAAAGGAAATGTAGCCTAAATCTGATGTTGGAACAAACTATTTTTGCGAAAAACCCTTGACACTACCCGAGGTTTTTCTTTTATTCCAAATTAATTTGAATCTATTTCAGCACAACATTTTTCCCGCTAATAGAACCGTTGTGCTCAATAGTCACCATGTAGCGACCACTCGGAACATTTTCGGAATTCCATTTCAGGGAATTGTAACCGGGCCGTGCATTCTCGCTAACAAGTGTTGCAACCACGGCACCATCGGCATCCATAATGGTGATTACAGCCTTGCCAGTAGATTTCAATTCAAAACCAACGGATGTTCGGCTAAGTCCCTTCAATGTTACAGAAGCATTCTTATTCAAATTAGGTTGCTTTATCTTGGGTGCAAACTCGTCCGCCTTTTCGACATAGATTCCGTTCAGTGACTTAGCGGAAACCTGCGACTCAGATTTCACCAAAGTTCCGTTTTGCAGCACGGCTACAAGTTGCTTGTTACTTTCTGTCGCGCTGGCGTATGTTTCAAGTTCCTGCGCATTAAATTCAGACTTGTCACCATACCAGGATTCGACATGTTCGCTCTCCAAATCCTTTACCGTAATTTGAGTGCGGCGAAGAGTTGCCGACAGCGTATCAACGCCACTTACAAAGGTAATCTCAAGCGGCTTGTTCTTTTGACCGCGAAGTTTCGCCTTCGACTCTTCGATAGACTTGCCTTTGAGCGATTCTCCATCGACTGCAATGATAACATCATTTGCTTGCAGTTTTGTTTCCGCAGCCGGTGTGCCGGGGATTACCTCTGCAACCTTAACGCCGTCGCGGACCTGGTAAATTGACACACCGATGCCACCGAAGGATTCGGAAGCAAGAAGCGAAGTCGTCAACAAAGCAATTGATATAAAGATCTTTTTTAAACCAATCTTTTTCATTTTTCACATCCTAAAGATTAAGACCTAAATTCTTTTTTACAGAAACAGGGAATGTATTACCATTTATCAAAATCTTATTGAATGAGATATCACCTTTTATCAGAATCTCAGCCCAATACATACATGATGACGTAACATCAAACGAACGATCTTTTTTGTCAATACTAAGTACTAAAGTATCGTCTTCGTATGAATACTCCAAATAGTCTGGCTTTTCTGCAGGCGGGCACTGTGTAACACCCAAAACACGAATTGTATAAAAAGCATCATTTCTTTGTTTTGCCTGCAGAGAATCAACCATTGTAGCTAAATCATTATATTCATAATGAGCAAAGCACGAATCTACAGAGAGCAACTCTACTACAATATGTTTATTTGATTGAACTTCACAAGTTGATTTTCCATTCAATTGAGCGATATATTGCGAATCACAAGGAGCTTTACTTTGTTGAAAATCAGCATTTATTCTCTCATTATTCTCATTCGATTGAACAATGTTTTTTTCGCCATCCGATGACGAGCAAGCCCCAAAAAAGAACAATATTCCAATAGCAAAAAATAACATTCTCATTTTTCCTCCATTATTCGTAATGCGGGTCACCAAGAGTTATCCATCTAGAACCAATACCTTCATAATCATCATTATAAAACACTGGTCCCTTATAGGCATTTAAGAATTTTTCCTCCCATGGATCAAAAAAATTACCATTTATATAACCATAGCGATATACAATTTTGGGTTCAATATCAAAACCTCCTTCTGTATGAATAATATTCATAACAGCTATATAATAGGCATCCCATATTTTTTGATTTCCATAAATCCATCGAACAGCAAAATTTTGATAACCTTTTGCAATAGTCAAATATCCGAATGTCAAAGAACTAACCCCCAAAATTGAATGGACCCCCTTAAACACCCCATCAAACCACGGCTCTTGATCGGAATATCCATTTCTAAATACGGTACAAGCACTCAGCCACGCCCAATATGTATTTCTAACCCCTATTCCAGGATTTGTATTAACCATATAGGAATATTGATTCCAAAGAGTAAACTTGTTTGGCAATCCATGACCATGATAGAATACAAAATTGTAGTTTTTTGCAGCCTGACTCAAAAAATTACTTGATGTGACATCAGCATCTTCAAAATAATTCAACGATAATGTTGTCGGAGTCGCCCCTGCTTGATAATAATTATGAGATAAATTCATCATTAACACACTTACATTTACAGCATACCTTAAAGAATCGGCAATTATAATAGACCAATTCATATTTCCAGCCCATGCATTTTCATAATTATTAATGGCATATGTAGTAAATGAGAAATTGAGCAATCGCCCTTGAGTAATGGAAAAAACGGACACAAAAGACAAAGCTATTGCCAAAATAAACTTTTTCATCTTTTCTCCTCTCTCTTCGAACAAATTTCAGGTTTAAACGCTTCTGATTTTGCAGGAAATTCATCAATATCAAAAGAAACGTATCGCATTGTTCCCGCATCATCATATTTTCCCAAATAAGTAATGCTAGGGACCAAAACATTTATTCCTATAGAATCTGTCATCATACGCCAACTCCGAACCGCTTTATACAATTCTCCACGCGTATTTTCTTTCGTTAGACTCTCACTAATTTCCGACATTTTCTGAGTAAGCATCGATTTATGCAATTGTTTCACATCAGTATTACGAGCCAAATTCTTTACAACTTTCTTTTCTGTTTGAATCCAACTATATTCTATCATCTTTAAATTAGAGAGAGCATCATAGAACATAAAAATATAGGCAGGACCTCTAACAAGATGCCCATGAACCAACTGATGCACCATAACTACCCCACCAACAATTTCTGAATGACCATTTCTTTGTTGGTGCTCAAATCCTACTCTAGTAATCTGACATGATTTAAAAACATCATTACCAAAAACATGCTTCAAGTCGTCCGCGACAAAGTTTCTCAAGACGCTTTCCTCTTGAAGTTTAATTTTTCTTGAACTAGAATTCAGCTGAACTACATATCGTCCATCAAATTCTTCAACAACAGCATTAACATTTAAAGAAAGTTTTTCTTTTCCAATAACTTCAAGAACCGTATAAGTGGAATCCACCGTATCTACGTCTTCCTGCAAAAAAGCATTTATTTGTTCCAAGACGGCTGGTTTTGAAACAAATTGAGCATGGATTAAAGAAATAGAAAAAACTAATATGACAAGATATAATTTCGGCATTCCATAGTCCTCTTCTATTATACTAACAATTTATTATATATTTTTTTCTTACAGAAATACATCTGTTCTAAAAAATTTATACAAGGCGTTTTTTTTTCGACTAATCAAATAGTGAAAAACTCATTGACTCAGCAAAAAGATGTTATCTCCGCCAAAAAAAGGGCGGGTGGGCGGGGCAAGCCAGGGCGTTGCGGGTGCGGCGTTTGAGCACCCGCTAGAAGGGGTAGCGGAAGACCCGCTTGGGCGGGATAGAGTAGTAAAGCCCGCTCAAGGCGGGCTTGACAATGGGTGGGGGCGGGGCTGGAGCGTGGGGGAGGCTTCCCCCTTTCTTTATAAAAAAACAAGAGCCAAGATCGCTCTCGACTCTCGTCTTTAACTTTGAAAGGAGATCCCCGCCTACGCGGGGATGACATCCTTGCGGCTTACAGGCTGATCAGCCCTTCGGTGTCCTTGCTCATCGCATCATAGAATGCGTAGCGGGCGTCCACTTCCTTCTGAAGGTCGTCAGCGAGCTTTCTAGCCACTTCCGGATTGTTACGGGTGAGCTGCTTGTAGCG
>NZ_FQYM01000058.1 GCF_900141705.1 Fibrobacter sp. UWP2 | reverse complement strand
AAAAGAGCATGAAACTACTTGACAATGAAGCGCTAATAGCCTAGATTTACACCAGTTGGAGACCTGGATTTTCAACTAAAAAAGGGACAAATTCGCATCTTGGAGTACTCGGAACCGGAAAGCGAGAAGATCATGGCTGCGCCCATCCACAGGAGCACAATAGCGAAGGCGATCCACTTGTACTTGGCGCGGACCGGGGCCACCGCCCCCACGAGCATGAGGGTGGAACAGTACATGGGCATGCCGCTCTTGACGCCGCCGCAAAAGAAGAACGCCGCCGGCATGAGCACTAGCCCAATCACGTAGAAGGCGCCCATGTAACAAAGGCCGTACTCGCGGGTCTTGTAGGCAAGCAGCCCGAAACCGGCGACTAAGAAGCTCGTGACAAAACAGGACAGGTATGCCCAGACGCTCAGTTCCTCGAAATAGGTAAAAATGCCCGAAACGAAGGTCACCACGACCTCCATAACGATCACCATCCAAAAGAACTTTTTCTCAATGGTATCCTGGTCTGCCCAAATTTTCCTTAAAGTACCCAGCATATTTGTCCCATTCCCTAATTTACCAATAATTTAATATACATTTATATTATATTTTGGGAGTAAAAATCAACACGGATTATATTCCGAGAAGGGCTATATGGAACTCACACCGCTCGACATTCGAAACCAAACATTTCACAAGAAGAACTTTGGCGGCATTGACGCCGAAGAGGTGAAAGCCTTCCTGGAAACAGCCGCCACGGCTTTTGAACAAATGTCGCGCAACCGCACCGACCTCACCGAAAGGCTGAAGATTGCCGAAGAGCGCGTGAACTACTACCGCCAAATCGAGAAAACCATCCAGGACGCCGTGGTCACCATGCAAAAGACGGTGGACGAGGTCAAGGCGAACGCCGAGAAAGAGGCGGAGCTCATTATTGCCGAGGCCAAGGCCCGCGCCGTACGCGAGGTAGAGAACACCAAGCGCGAGGCCGAAGAACTGAGAGCCGAGATTGAGCAGCTCAAGCAGCTGCGCAACAACTACTTTATCCGTTGCCGAGCGCTGATCCGCGGGCAGGAGGAACTCCTCGCCGCCATGGAGAACGACCAGCGCGAACTCGAGGCACTCAAGCAGCAGCCCAAGCCGCAGGCCGTCCCGGGAATCAAGCCCGTGGGCAACGTGATTGCCTAGGCCAGCCCTGGCACAGGTGACCAAATGCGCATCAACATCAAGGTCCACGCAAGGAGCAAGCGCGAAAGCGTGACCCCGCTCCCCGACGGAAGCTACAAGGTCGAAGTCAAGGCCCCTCCCGTGGAGGGCGCCGCCAACGAGGCCATTTGCGAGCTTTTGGCGGGCTACTTCAAGGTACACAAGCGCGACGTGAAGGTGGTCCTCGGCAGCACCAACAACAAGAAGGTTGTCGAGATTGCCGGCAAGTAAGTTTTTAAAGTTTTACTTGTACATTCCACCACACGCAGTATATATTATTTGTATCCGGGTAGTTGGCTCGGTGTGTGTGGTATGGGATTCATGAAAAAATTACTCTTTATTGCGGGATTCGCCCTGGCCTTTGTGACCGGCGCCTCCACTTTTTCCGATGCAGAAAGCCTCATCATCATCCGCAAGTCGGACGGTTCGTCTTTTGACACTCTGACTCCGTGCCTGGGTGGACCCGGCGGTGTTGTAGAAATATCTGAAATCGCTTAGAGGCTCTTAGCCTCTTTTAGAAGGTCAAGGCGTTCATCATCATGAACGACGATTTTCATTGGACCTTTCGCGTTTATTCAGAATCTTTCACGCAACGGACTGATGACCCGAGATCTTTGAAGAAGTAATCCAAATCAGCCACATCAGAATAATTCCACAACGATACACCGTACGCGCCGACGTCATCGCCTTCTGTAGAACTCCAGAAAAGAGTCCCCACGCCATCATCTCTGAATGACAATCCATAAAAAGGCGCAGAAGAAGCCTTCCCTGCCGGTAAAGCTGAGAAGCCGAAATCGTCAACGCCGTTGCCGTTTTTATCCCAGCCGGTGATGGACTTGAGACGTTTACCCGCCGACACAGCGCCCCCAAGGGTATCAATCAATGCGCTCCACTCCTCTTTTGTCGGCAAATGCCAACCGTCAAGGCAAGCGCCCTGCACGGCGGCCTCCCAATAGTAGAGGCGTCCAGCCACATTACAGTTGGCAGTATCATTGTCAATGCACCAACTTGCGCCTTTCAAGCTAGGGGTTTTCACGCTGTCGGCATAATTCAGATTTTGGGCCATCCAGACCTTGTCACCTATTTTTACAGTCTTGTAAACATTGCCATCGCGAGAATCCTTAACGCTGTCGTATGCAACATCCGGATTCAGACGGACATCCTTCGGCACATCCCAGCTCCAATCCTTCAAAGTCAGTTCCTTGTCCTTGATGCAACGTACAGAGAACGCGAGTTTCTTGTTATCACTTCCCCAAGTAGCCGTTGGATCGCCATCAATCACGCCCATCTTATAAGCCGTTTCTTGACGGTCCTCTTTAGCCATCCAGAAATAGGCGCTATTTTTGCCGGCATATCCCCCTACAATATTGCGAAAACCCGCAGGCAGTGCGGAAAAGCCAAAATCGTCCGTACCGTTCGACCCATCGTCCCACCCGGTCCGCGACTTGATTATAGCGGTTACAAGTGGAAATTTCCCCACAGTGTAGACAAAGTCATCCATTTCTTCGTGCGATGGCAGATGCCAGCCGTCAGGGCATACCCCCTGCACGTTTCTTCTGGGCAGGCCACATAAACTGCTGCCACATTCCTTTTCTGTTTTCCCGACCGCCGCGGCCCAAGTGTAGAGGCGGCCATACGTTTCGCAGTACTCGGACGAATCGTTATAGCAAAAACTATTTTCCGTTTCATAATTCAGGTTTTCTGCCATCCAGGTCTGGTCGCCGATTTTAACGATTCTGTAAGTTTGACCATCCCGTTCGTCCACCAATACCGTATCTGGCAAAGCATCGGCACTGCTACTCGATTCAACCACATCGTTGCTACTGCTTGATTTAACCGTCTTGCTGCTGGACACCGGCGCAACGCTTGACGAAGAATCACTTGCTTCAGGCTTGTCAACGGAACTCACGTTATCTCCACTACAGGCCGCAAAAAGAATCGCAAGACCAAACGAAACTATAAATCTTTTCATACGTACTCCTTTTTGCTCCGCATGGAGCCAACCTTCATTAACGAAGATTTCTAGAATAAATATACATATCGTCTTTTCAGGATAATCCAGAAATATCAACAAAAAATCCCCGACTAAGTCGGGGATGACACTAAGGGTGGGGCCGGGTTTACTTGACCACGATGTTCACGAGCTTGCCCGGGACCACGATGGACTTCACCCCGGAACCCCTGAACTTGATTCAGGGCCGGGGCAGGCTCATTTTTATGCCGGCTTGACAACGATGTTGACCAATTTACCAGGCACAACAATCGACTTGACGACAGTCATTCCCTTGGTAAATTCTTTTACTCGTTCGTGAAGATGCCCCAAAGTTAGTTGAAATTTCTGCAACCAAAAAGAAAAAGGTGGTCTCCAACTTGTAAATTTGGTTCAGCAAAAAAACACCAAGCAAGAGGATAACCACCATGATGAAAAGTACAAAAAGAACCCCAAAACTGTCAATCGTCCGCCGCGAAGAAATCGACATTTCGACCAGTATCGGGGTGGTTCTGGCCGACCTTGCCGAACAGGGGAAAAGCTGCCTTGACGCGCTGTCGAGGGAGATGGGCGCAAGGCTCGTGGAGGCGATACTCCTGGCCGAAAGGGAACAGCTCGGCGGTGCAGCATACCACCCCAGGGAGGGCTTCAAGAAGTGGTCCAGCCAGGGCGGTTCCGTGTACATCGCGGGCGGCAAGGCGAAGGTGCGCGTA
>NZ_FQYM01000057.1 GCF_900141705.1 Fibrobacter sp. UWP2 | reverse complement strand
TTGTGTTTGATTTGTGGTTATTTCAAATCTAAAAATTGGAACATCCTATTTTTTTACCCCCTTAGTGGAATTTGCGAAAGAAAATATACGTTACCTAAAAACATGTTGTTTTCGAAGGAAATTTCCATCTTCCCACTATCCTTGAGCCACGAAAGATAGCTCCGAATGGTGCTACCAACAAGAACGTATTGTTGTGCATTCATCGAAAGCGAATAATGCGTAAACAGCTTTTGCAAAAGAATCTCAAAACAAACAGGTTCTTTGCAAAAAGTCAGAATATTTTCCGAGACCTCATGAACTTTGTCTATGTTAATCTGTGCCAATGGCACAATATTTTCTGTCGGATCTGCATGGGTAGGGACAAAAACATCCGCTTCTAGTGTTTTTACAGCCTCAAGTGTTTCAAGGTATTTTGCTACATCATAGATGAGGCCGATTTGATATTTTTCAAGGATTGCCTCGCTAGAAAGGCTGTCTGCGATAAACGCAACTGTTTTGTCGTTATCCACAACATTAAAGCCAACCATATCAAAGAAATGTCCAGATAGCGGAATTTGCGAAATTCCTTCGGGGAGCACATCGCCCGTCAAGAATTCCGCATTACTTTCTGCGGCCAACAAAAACTTGTGCCTAAGTTCTGCAAACGGATAACCGCCATACAAAAAAGCGGGTTCAAGAATTGGATGACGCGTAAAATCACATTCTATAGACGGGGCATATATTTTGCAATTCGTCAAGTTCTGTAGGAATTCGTTTCCACCGATGTGATCTGCATGCGAATGCGTATTGTAAATCGCCTTGAGATTCCAGCCATTCGCATCCAGGTGTTGCCGAACCTTTTTCCCCGCATTTTTATCGCTACCAGAATCAATCAAGCAGACATCGTTTCCATTGAGTTTTACAAGTCCAATTTTAGAAGGACTTTCGATATAATAGCATCGCGATGAAATTTGCTTCAATTCGTACATTTTAAGCCTCTAAAGCCATATAATCTGGCATGGGTAAGTCGTATGGCAGTGCGCGGCATTCATCAACGCCGTCGACTTCATTGTTGAACGCAAAGATTGCTGCCTGCCATACATTATGGACATCCTCATTGCGTTCCTTTGGCGATTTTAAGAAATTGCACAAGATTTCTTTCTCGCGGTCATTCAGAACCCAGATAGATTTGTTATACGATGCGCCCAATTCATATTTCGGCTCCAAGAAGGATATTCGCGCGCACTTGGTCGCAAGCCCTGGGCGCCAGTGATTGTATAGCACGAAATATGATTTCTTTTGCGGGCCCATATCAACAAATGCACGGATATTGAGATTAAGTTCCTTACTCCAAGTTGCGCCGCACGAAATCATATTAAATTCCTTGATCTGCAACTTTCCATCAGGCGAATAGACGTTTATCTCGCGTTCGGATTGGTATTCTAAATCCTCGTTCAGCGGAAGGAACTGGATGGAATAGCAATAAACGGGGCAATAGAAATTGCCGTTTCTCACGAAATCCTTCATCTGCTTCTTGGCGTCACGTAACTTTGTCCAGATTCCAAGATCGTGCTGGACCTTTTCACCGTCAACACCATTCGGGAGAATCGTCGCTACCAGCTGATACACATCTTGATTATGCATAAGGTCTCACTTTGCGCTTTTCGCGTTCTTTTTTTCCCGTTCCTTTTCGAGTATGTATACCGCTTCTTCCTTTTTCAAAGTTCGCAGGCACTTGCGAAGTTGCTGTGCAAATTTCTTGGGCACGGGAAGCGAGGGAGGGAGAACGTCAACTACGGCGGGATGACTGTGTCCAAAGCCGATTTTGCCATCTTTGCCCAAAGAATAACCAACGACGGTGTAACCATCATCGGAATCGTCGGGGTGAACCCAAGCAATATCGGGACCCAATTGCTTGATATATCTTGACCAGATTCTTTTCATCCGCTTCTTCGTGGCAGGTAAATCCCAAATGATTCCCAACTCCATAAAGTCCTTTCGAGCAATCTCGACGATATCCCCTTCCTTGAAGGGAATAGTTCTCAGGTCGCGCCCGTAAAAGCATGTATCGCCCAATTCACAGTTCTTGCCATCGTATTCCCGGATTGTCGAGACCTTGCTCTCCTGCCAAAGCGATCCGTCTTTCAGATAGCGCCGAATTGTCAGGTAATCGCCCTTGCGTATCATACATTCCTGCGGTTTTTCTTCGATAAGAAAACTATAAAGTTCCTCTTGATTCTCCCCCACAATTTTCTTGATACGTTTTTCAGCCGCATGCAAGGTCTGAAAATAACCGACATCATAGTCCCAAATATCAATTCCCGGACGAGCACCACCTTTACTTTCTAGCTCGTCTTGATCTATATGGTATGCAAGCTTGTCTTTGCTCCAACCATATTTGTAGACATGAAGAACAAAGATGCTCTTGAATTTGGGTTTAGATTGCTTTTTCATAGTCAACCTCTATATATGTATTTTCGTATATATATGAAAATCTTCCAATTTCATGTGCATGGCGTCTTCCAAGGAGTAACAGCCATCGGCAAAGAACTTGTGCATCGCAAAGCAGATACATTCGTCCTTGAATTCCGGCAGTTCAAGGCACTCAATGTTCCAGTTTAACTCTTCGTGCCAGGCATTCAATTCCTTATAATCAGTCGGTTCCTTGCCAGGGGCATCACAAATGCCTACTTCAAAACGATTCCCCCTGTCGTAGGAATCGTATAACCCACCAACTTCACCTTCCCAATCTTCTTCGGATTCGTAAATGATTTTACTTTCTATGCAAAAGGTCTTGTAGTAGGTCTTGCCCTGCTCCATAAGCGCTGTCAAATCCTTGTACATATTAAATGCGGTTTTGGCGCACTCGTCCTGAAGTTCGTGAAGTCGCCGGTTCAAGCGCAACAGTTTGTCGATGTTTTCCTTGCTGTGTTCGAACCGCGCATTGGCAATGACTTTGCGCGCCAGGAGCTGCATCTCCTGATGGTGCCTACACTCCATCTCGCTTTTCTTCTGAGCCTTTATCCAGCGAGAATCCTCAATCAGATGGTCGATTATGCCGTTCACGTATTCAGGGCTTCTGCGATCTTCGTATTTCATGAATTTACCTTTTCACCATTAACGAATGACATCTTTCAAGGACTTCAGTTCCTGAATCTTTTCTGGCAGGAATTTTTCAAGGCATTCCTTTTGCAAGGCGAAAACCCTGCGGATATCGTCTTCGAGCATGCCCGCTTCCATAATCCTCATGTCGCCCTGGGCTTCATCGGCGTATTTTTCGAGCCATTTTTGCGAGGCTTCGCCGAATTCACGCCAAAGTGAAGATGAGGGAAACCATTCCGCAATACTCGTGAGGGCAATCTTGTGAGTATCCTGCAAAATGCCCCGCCGGTCCTCCATTTCTTTGCACTTGGCTTCGTCTATGAGGTCGACGATTTCTTGCATTCTTTCGTAAGCGGCGATGGCACGCGACAGCTTGTCGTTTGCGACCGCCCTCGGATTGCTCTTGTCCAGGCCCTCCGTTTCCGAGAATTCCTTCTCGGCCGGGGCATACGCCGGGTCAAACTCATCACAACCGTCTTCGAAAACCAGGTCCAACGAGTCGCACAGATAACCGTAAAACTCCCGCACGTAATTGTAGTAGCGGAAAGCCTTGTTCATTTCCTCTTCGGTCAATGCCACAAAACTACCTGTCATCTTATTTTCGGACATAAAAAACTCCTTTGCTTGCTTATAAATATATTATGCACATGCGACAATTAGAGACGCATAAATGGATGTATTCAAAGCCACAAGGAGTAATTTCGCAAAAAAATGTACGGATTTTGATATTTTAGGAGTATATTTATGGAGAAAAACGATTAATTGCCATTTTACAATATTTTAATTGGAGGCTTATAATGGGTCGAATCATTGGGCTTGTTGCATGCAGCAAAAAGAAAAATCCTGAAGCAGCATCCGACAAAGATAAGGCTTTCCCAGCACAAGATATGTATAAAGGGAACATTTTCCTCAAATCAAGAGAATATGCAGAAACTAATTGCGATGATTGGTTTATTTTGTCCGGTAAATACGGTCTTCTTGAGAAAAATGAGGAAATCAGCTACTATAATAGCTATCTCAAAGATAAACCCGCAGCGGCTAGACGCGAGTGGTGTACCGACGTTCTAAGAGCCCTTGAAAAAAAAGGATTCGATTTGAAAGAAGATTTTTTTATTATCTTGGGCGGCTTTCCTTATTATGAATATTTGCAAAAGCATCTGAATGGTCGGGTTTTCAAGTGCTACAGCGGAGGAATTTATCTTGATACAATCAAGGATGAATTTTTTTTATGGAAGATGCCCCAAAGTTAGTTGAAATTTCTGCAACCAAAAAGAAAAAGGTGGTCTCCAACTTGTAAATTTGGTTCAGCAAAAAAACACCAAGCA
>NZ_FQYM01000056.1 GCF_900141705.1 Fibrobacter sp. UWP2 | reverse complement strand
GGGACCCGCAAAACGCAAAGGCACCGCTTTCTGTCGAAATCGGCGCGTATTCAGCATATTGTGCTTATGTTGGAACTTTTACCGGACAGCAATAAAAAAGAATTTTGGCAGCAAGCCGTCAAACAAGCCGAAGAGAATCCACAAGACGCAATTGCAAGCAATTCCCTTATTGATGCTTATTTAACCCAATATCCCAAGGGAGATTTCGTAAAACAAGCAAATGAATTATATGAAAAAACATTAGCTCAAGAAGGGCTGAAAGAAGCCAAAAAAGACACTTTGCTTGGATTATCAGAAAAATCTCTTTTGAAAAGATACATGATGAAATACCCTCATGGTAAATTCGCAGAACACGCCTCGACATTCCTAGAAAAATTATTGTTCAGTTATTCGATGTCTCAAATAAAAAATAATACCAAAGATGCATTACGTCCAAATTCGCATCCCGAACAGTATCTAAGTAAATACCCAAATGGGAAATACAGAGATAGTATAAATATCGCTCTAGAAGACGCGAACTGGAAAATTTATTCACAAAAATGCGCCGAGAACCAGACAAAGGCAAGTTGTGAAGCACTTTTTACTTTTTCTGCAAAATTTTCAAGCAGCATCTATCTTGATAGTGTAAGATTATTAATTGATGAGCCTATGTGGACATCTATAAATGTAGCCGAATGTCATTTTTCTGAGAATGACGAATGTTCTGAAATAGAAAAGTATGTTGCTACTATTCCCAAGGGAAGATATATTAAGGATGCTGAAAAAATACTCGAAAAAGCCAAAAATAATAGCGAAAAAAGGGATTTAGAAGAACAACGAAAAGCTGAACGAGAAGAACGAGCTATGGCATGGTATGAAGAGTACCAAAATACGACCGAAGGATGCTCTTTCAATACAAAAAAGGATCAGTATGACTATGAATGGGGTGAACAGTCTTTCCCTGAGAAAAACGGGACTATAGAATGTGTCAAAAGAATCGATTTGACCCTTGATTCTCTTGATACGTTGAATTTCAAATGCATCGAGAGACAAAAAATTATTGTAAAGGGCGGCAAAATTACAAAGGGTGATGGTTTTTGTGTAAACGCAAATTCAGACACACTCGTCAGAAGATCATTCTCAAGTAGTGGCAAATTTAAAACTACTTACTATTTTCCAAATAAAATAATTTTTTCTGTTGGGGAAAATGGTGATTATTCAATCAAATCAAAGGAACTTAAATTAAAAGACATATATGCAGATAAAATAATCACTATTCTATCTCATGCAAAAACAACTTCCGGTTTATTATATCTTTATGATGTGGATAATTTTGAATTTGATTGGACAAAATCAGGTCAAATAAAAAATATTCGGATAACAGATTATGATAATCAAAAGAAAGTTATAGGGAAATTAAATATTCCCCTAAACGCAAAGGGCGAAAAACACGGAATATCAGAAATTTATACTGCGTCAACAAATAATTTCAAAATAGAGTGGAGTAACGGTAAATTCAAACGCATCATTGGTGGTGGAAAAAAACTTAAAGATAGTCTTTGTCCGAAACATGTGTGTGCGAATCTTATTTGGCAACTACAGAAAAGTGATATCGTCTATCACAATGTTCCAACTATGGAAAGCTCCAGAGATTCGGGATATCAAGGATTTGAAGAAGGCTGGATGCTCCATTATATAGCTTATTTATTAGGTATAACAATTAATGAAGGGCTAGAAATTTGGAACTCTTTGTAAATTTGCGTTAGGGATAGTGACCCCTTGGGGCGGAGACCTGCGTAGCAGGACTCCGTTTTAGGAGGCGGGCGACGAGCGAAGCGACGGCGGCAGCCCCTAAAATATAGCCCGACCCGCACGGGCAGTGCGGGGAACGCCCAAATAAAGAGAACTCGCCGGATTCCTGTACCGATTTGTTTGGGACGACGTGTGCTCCAGCTACTTGGACAAATGCGTAGGTCGAGAGTCGCGACCACGCTTGCGTGGGCATGACCGAGGCCAGCATTTGGCGCTTGCGCAAATCAAGAAGGCCGTTATCAACAGCGAAACGCTCACCGCCGAAAAGAAGAACGCGATGGCCATCCTCAGCTACGTGCTGAAGAACGTGCTCGACCTGTTGCACCCGGTGATGCCGTTCATTACCGAAGAGCTCGACAGCATCCTGTTCCAGGGCAGCGAAATGGTGATCAGCCGCGCATGGCCCAAGGCCGACGAATCGCTCATTGACGCGAAGATCGAAGCCGCATTCGACCAGGCATTCGCCGTGGTGGAAAGCGTGCGTGGCGTGCGTGGTCGCTACAACGTGAGCCCCGCCACCAAGCTGAACGCCGTGGTGAGTGTGGACGACGCCGCGACGGAAGCCAGCGTGAAGGACTGCATGGCTATCATCACCGAGCTTTCGGGTCTTTCTGACCTGAGCGTCGCCGTGAAGGCCGCCAAGCCGAAGTTCAGCGCCAGCGCCGTGGTGCCCGGTGGCGAACTCTACATTCCGCTCGAAGGTATCCTCGACCCGGCCGCAGAAATCGCCCGCTTGGAAAAGGAAATCGAGAAGGCCAAGGCATTCGCCGCTTCGATTGAACGCAAGCTTTCGAACCAGAAGTTCGTCAGCGGCGCTCCCGAAGCCGTGGTAAACGCCGAACGCACCAAGCTTGCTACGCAACAAGATATCATTGCCAAAAACGAGGCTGCTCTTAAGGAACTGAAATAGTTTACTAATCGGTTCAGCAAGCTCACCGATCTTACAAGGTCCCTGAGCCTGCCGAAGGGCCGAAGTCGAAGGATCTAAAATTTAAAGAGGTGTTCCTAACGGAGCACCTCTTTTTTCATTCATCTATTTTCCGAACAAATCAGAATGAGAACCAGTCGCAGTCGCCGAAAGAATCAACTCGTCATTGAATATCTGATACATCAAAAGCCAGTCCGGTTCTATATGGCATTCCCTAAAATCCGACAGAGCCCCACCCAGTTGATGATCACGGTTATGAGGCGGAAGCGGTTCTCCCTTCGACAACTTATCCAAGACAGTGATTAGTTTGTTTAAGTCTTTGCCACGCTTTTTCATGACCTTGACATCATGCTTCATGCGGCTAGTGTACTTAATCTGGTACAAAGGCTATTCCTCCAGCATAGAGGCAACAGCATCTGCCGCAGTGGCATAAGGGCCATGGAGATTTTTTCGACTACGCGTATCGCTAATAGCTTTTTCCAAGGACAAGTCTTCAGAAGCATGGCGAACATCAAAAGGAATGCCATTATGTTCGATGGCAAAAGTCAAGAAAATACGGATAGCCGTAGAGGTATCCATACCGAGAGACTGGAACAGATCATCCGACTTCTTTTTCAGGTCGTCATCGACCCTCATTTGCAATGTAGCCATAATCAAGCTCCTTTTTCCGTAAATATATACAATTTACATTTACAAGTCAATAATTTTTAACGAAATTGTATTGACAAGTCATTACGTCAATCAGTTTTTCAGTATCAATGACCATCTCTTTTGGCAAAAAATTGCCCTTTTCTTCACAAAACGCACTTTTTGGTAAACTTTTTTTAGTTTTCCGCCCATTTTTAGGCTATTTTATAAGAGTAAAAGAGTTTTTGCTCTTGTTCTCTAAGCGAAATCTAAACAATTTCCCAATGCGAGGACAAGGCGAACGCTCACGCAGGTATGCCGTTTTTGTGGCATGCTTTAGTTTGCTGTGCCGACTTTCGGGTCGGTTTTTGGTCGTATGACCATGGGCAACAGCCCGTTTGGGGCGTGGGTCGTTTGCGTTTATCGCATTGAGGCAAGTCTAGAGCCCCGCTTAGGTAAATGCAACGATCTACGCCTTTTTTGTATTCTCAAAAATCGCGAAGTGCTTTGCAGAACGAGGCGATCTTCCGAAATTCAACCAGAAAGAGCAGGCGTTTTCTGTTCTTTCACAAAAAAAGGAACGTGGCTGATGGATAATAAAGAACAAAAAGAAAACTTCGTCAAGAAAGTTGGCAAGATCTTTAACGATTTAGACAACAAAGTCTGCAACATTCAGCAAAACGCGATAGAACGAACTATGCAGACAAGAAAGAATTCTGTCGGTTGGCTATTTATCGCCCCCTTTTTAGCATCCGATTATTCAGATGCCACCGATAATGAAAGAACGCTCACTCGCATTTGTATCACAGGTTCAATAGCAACAATAACATTATTTATTCTATTTGCTTACATCAATCAGTGGTTTCCATCTTTCACAGAATTGAGTCCTAAAGTCAAGGTTGCAGTTCGTGCAGTCTGCTGGACGGCCCTGACTTTCTGTTTGATGATTCTTTGGAAAAAATTTTCCATTGTGACGGTACGTTTATTTTCCTGTCTCTTTGTTCTAGGTCTTTTCGAGCTTCTTGGATTGTTGCTATTCGACTATTTAGAGATTACATCTTCAATTCCAGCGATTGTCGTGTTGGTCATAGTGTCTGTTTTTTTCCTTATCTGGAACTTTTGGCCAAAGCCGAATGCTGACAATGTAATAGAACCATATGATGACAAATAAAATGACAAAACCAAGGAGTAAAGAATGATTTGTGAATTCGACAAAAATGGTTACGATACTTATCTTTGTGACGGATGTCGATCTGCTAGAGGACGGTCAATCGCAGGCACAGGTTGTCCCGATGGTTGGACCGAACCATCTACTGTGGGGAGAGGCACACATCTTTGCCCCCGTTGTACTGCCAAAAGAGACGCAAAAGAAGCCGCGAGAGAAGCGAAAGAGGCGGAAAAAAGAGCTAATACCAATTATAGGACTATGGGCATGGGATTACTTGCGATAATCCTATGCATTTTGGTAATCTCATTCCTCGCTGTTGGATATACAAATTAAAAAAACATCACTCCCCAATATGGACGATTCTTGTGCGGCTTAAATTTAATTTCTTTTTGACAAACCAGGCACACAAAGCGATATAAAAGTAGAACGGAAGTTCACAAAGGAGCCGTATGAAAAAAACTTCTTTTGCTGACACTTGCCCTTTCTGCATTGGCTTTTGCCGATAAGCCGACAGGCGTGTGGCGTTTCGCCCGCACAAATTCCATGTATTCTACTGCATGGAACCATCCGGGAACCATAATCGACCTTGGCGACAAGGAGGTAGTGTCAAGGGTTTTTCGCAAAAATAGTTTGTTCCAACATCAGATTTAGGCTACATTTCCTTTCTTTCTGCTCTTTTCCAGTTCCCGTTTCA
>NZ_FQYM01000055.1 GCF_900141705.1 Fibrobacter sp. UWP2 | reverse complement strand
ATAAAAAAAGCCCCCCACGAGGTTTACCTCATGGGGGGCGTGAATCCAGCGGCGCCCTACTCTCCCGGGCCCGGAGGCCAGGTACCATCGGCGAAGCGAGGCTTAACTGCCGTGTTCGGAATGGGAACGGGTGTGACCCTCGCTCAAGAACCGCTGAAACAATTTCGAAGGCAGTGAAAATTCCAAGGAAAGGCGCAGTCGAGTTGACGAAGCACTCATGGATCCGGGCTGCTCACGCAGCGCGAACTGAAACGTTGAAAGAAAGGAAGAGCTCGCACGGACTATTAGTACCGCTCGGCTCAATGCATCGCTGCACTTACACCTGCGGCCTATCGACGTCGTGGTCTACGACGGTCCTACAGGGGGTTGCCCCCGGGAGACCTGATCTTGGGAACGGCTTCACGCTTAGATGCCTTCAGCGTTTCTCCGATCCGTACACGGCTACCCGGCAATGCCGCTGGCGCGACAGCCGGTACACCGGAGGTACGTCCGTCCCGGTCCTCTCGTACTAAGGACAGCTTCCCTCAAGTCTCCAACGCCCACACCGGATAGGGACCGAACTGTCTCACGACGTTCTGAACCCAGCTCGCGTGCCGCTTTAATTGGCGAACAGCCAAACCCTTGGGACCTTCTCCAGCCCCAGGATGCGACGAGCCGACATCGAGGTGCCAAACCTCCCCGTCGCTATGAACGCTTGGGGGAGATCAGCCTGTTATCCCCAGAGTACCTTTTATCCATTGAGCAACGGCCTTTCCACGCTGTACCGCGGGATCACTAAGCCCTACTTTCGTACCTGCTCGACGTGTCCGTCTCGCAGTCAAGCTCCCTTATGCCTTTATGCTCTTCGCGCGATTGCCGACCGCGCTGAGGGAACCATTGGATGCCTCCGTTACCGTTTAGGAGGCGACCGCCCCAGTCAAACTGACCATCAGACACGGTCCCTGTCCCGGATGACGGGACGAGGTTAGATCTCAAAACGGGCAAGGGTGGTATTTCAACGGTGGCTCCACGACGACTGGCGTCGCCGCTTCGAAGCCTCCCACCTATCCTACACATGCCAGTCCTAAAACCAATGTCAAAATACAGTGAAGGTTCATGGGGTCTTTCCGTCCAGGTGCGGGTTGCCGGCATCTTCACCGGCACTGCAATTTCGCCGAGTCCCGGGAGGAGACAGTGCAGAAGTCGTTACACGATTCGTGCAGGTCGGAACTTACCCGACAAGGAATTTCGCTACCTTAGGACCGTTATAGTTACGGCCGCCGTTTACCGGGGCTTCGATTCAGGGCTTCGCTTGCGCTGACCCCTCCTGTTAACCTTCCGGCACCGGGCACGTGTCAGACCATATACGTCCACTTGCGTGTTAGCATGGCCCTGTGTTTTTGGTAAACAGTCGCTTCTGCCGTTTCCCTGCGACCCCCTGTGGCTTCGGACTGTCCATCCTGACCATGGGGGGCTCCCCTTATCCCGAAGTTACGGGGTTAATTTGCCGAGTTCCTTCTCCCGAGTTGTCTCGAGCACCTTAGGCTATTCGCCTCGTCCACCTGTGTCGGTTTACGGTACGGGCCTGCATTGGCTCCCTTAGGGGTTTTTCCCGGCACGGGCGTGCGCGACTCCCCATCGGGCCGAAGCCCTCCGGAGGTCCGGTACCTGGGGCGTGTATGTGGGGGATTTGCCGCCCACAAGCCTCGCATACCATCCGCGGCGTCCATCGGCCGCTACGCGCCGTCCCATGCGTCACCCCGTCGGTAATGACGCTTCCTGCAGGGTTCCGGAATATTAACCGGATAGTCATCGGCTACGCCTCTCGGCCTCGTCTTAGATCCCGACTGACCCTGGGGGGATTATCCTTGCCCAGGAACCCTTGGACTTACGGTGCGCGGGTTTTTCACCCGCGTTTTCGCATACTCATGCCAGCATTCTCGTTTCCGATACCTCCAGCGCGCATCGCCACGCGCCTTCCCAGGCCTACGGAACGCTCTCCTACCAATGTGTTGCCACATTCCACGACTTCGGTGACGTGCTTAGTCCCGATCATTTTCGGCGCGGGGTCGCTTGACCAGTGAGCTATTACGCTTTCTTTAAAGGGTAGCTGCTTCTAAGCTAACCTCCTGGCTGTCTGTGCAACCCCACATCCTTTCCCACTCAGCACGTACTTGGGGACGCTTAGTCGGTGGTCCGGGTTGTTTCCCTTTCGTCCGCTGATCTTATCACCCGCGGGCTGTCTGCCGCGCATCACGTTCACGGTATTCGGAGTTTGATAGGGTTTGGTAAGCGGGTGTGCCCCCTAGTCCTTCCAGTGCTCTACCCCCGTGAAGCTAACGCGACGCCATACCTAAATATGTTTCGGAGAGAACAAGCTATCGCCCAGTTTGATTGGTCTTTCGCTCCTACCCACAGCTCATCCGGACACGTTTCAATGTATATCGGTTGGGCCCTCCACGGAATGTTACTTCCGCTTCAGCCTGGCCATGGGTAGATCACTAAGGCTTCGTGTCTGCCGTGTACGACTGGTCGCCCAGTTGAGACTCGCTTTCGCTTCGGCTCCGGGCCTGAGGCCCTTAACCTCGCCGTACACGAGCAACTCGCTGGCTCATTAAACAAAAGGCACGCCGTCAGAAGGATAAATCCTTCCTCCGACAGAATGTATGCACGCGGTTTCAGGCGCTCTTTCACTCCCCTCTCGGGGTGCTTTTCACCTTTCCCTCACGGTACTGTGCACTATCGGTCATCCGCTCGTATTTAGCCTTGGAGGGTGGTCCCCCCGTCTTCGGACAGGATTTCACGTGTCCCGTCCTACTCTTCGCCGGATGCTCCAGGGTCAGCTCGCTACAGGCCTGTCACCTGCTGTGGGGGGGCTTTCCATCCCGCTTCGCTCGCTCTCCTGAATGCATGGCCCGGCTGGGCTCCTCCCCGTTCGCTCACCACTACTGAGGGAATCTCGGTTGATTTCTTTTCCTCCGGGTACTTAGATGTTTCAGTTCCCCGGGTTGGCCCCCTCGCGGCTATGTATTCGCCGCGTGGGTACGCTTGCGCGTGGGTTTCCCCATTCGGAATCCCGGTGGTCAAAGACCCTTTGCGTCTCGCACCGGACTTTCGGGGCTTGGCCCGTCCTTCTTCGCCGGCGGATGCCTAGGCATCCCCCGCGTGCATTCCTTCGCTCAATTCCTATTTCCAACGATTCAGCTCTGTTCTACTGCATGAGCAGCTCGAATCCACCGTATCGGTGCTTCAAGTCACTCTCTTGCTTGATTGCTTTTCTTGGTTGGTTTCACTGCCGTAATTTCAACATGCCGGCCGCGTCTCGCGCGGTCCCTTGCGCCCGGGGGCGCCACTGGAGCTAAGGAGACTCGAACTCCTAACATCCAGCTTGCAAAGCTGGCGCTCTACCAGTTGAGCTATAACCCCGATAGCTATGGGCCTGAATGGACTTGAACCATTGACCCCCGCCTTATCAGAGCGGTGCTCTAACCAGCTGAGCTACAGACCCGGGCTCGTAAAAGAATCGGAGACGTGCTTGGGTGACGGGCGTCAACTGAACGGCAACAGGCGTGCGGATCGAATCCGCGTTTACTCCTTAAAGGAGGTAATCCAGCCGCACCTTCCGGTACGGCTACCTTGTTACGACTTAGCCCCAGTCAAAGGTCTTGCTTTAGACGCCTGAGGCGGCTTCGAGCACTCCCTTCTCCCATGGCTTGACGGGCGGTGTGTACAAGGCCCGGGAACGTATTCACCGTGGTGTGCTGACCCACGATTACTAGCGATTCCAGCTTCACGGAGTCGAGTTGCAGACTCCGATCCGAACTGAGGCCGGCTTTGAGGATTGGCTCCGCCTCGCGGCGTTGCGACCCATTGTACCGACCATTGTAGCACGTGTGTAGCCCAGGATGTAAGGGCCATGAGGACTTGACGTCATCCACACCTTCCTCCGGGTTGTCCCCGGCAGTCTCTCCAGAGGGCCCCCTTGCGGGTGGCAACTGGAAACGTGGGTTGCGCTCGTTGCGGGACTTAACCCAACATCTCACGACACGAGCTGACGACAGCCATGCAGCACCTGTGCGGATCGTTGCATTGCTGCAAAACGGCGATCTCTCGCCGCGGCGATCCCATGTCAAACCCTGGTAAGGTTCTGCGCGTTGCTTCGAATTAAACCACATGCTCCACCGCTTGTGCGGGCCCCCGTCAATTCCTTTGAGTTTCATACTTGCGTACGTACTCCCCAGGCGGCATACTTAACGCGTTGGCTGCGGTACCCGGGGCGAACCCCGGACACCCAGTATGCATCGTTTACGGCGCGGACTACCAGGGTATCTAATCCTGTTTGCTACCCGCGCTTTCGAGCCTCAGCGTCGATAAAGTCCCCAGCAGGCTGCCTTCGCCATCGGTGTTCTTCCTGATCTCTACGCATTCCACCGCTACACCAGGAATTCCGCCTGCCCCTGAACTATCCAAGAAAGCCAGTTCGAACTGCAGGTCCGGGGTTGGGCCCCGGGATTGTACAATCCGCTTGACTTTCCGCCTACGCTCCCTTTACGCCCAGTGATTCCGAACAACGCTTGCACCCCTCGTATTACCGCGGCTGCTGGCACGAAGTTTGCCGGTGCTTCCTTTCAAGGTACATTCAATTGGCCCGAAAGCCAACATTATTCCCTCACGACAGTGGTTTACACACCGAAATGCTTCTTCCCACACGTGGCGTTGCTGCATCAGGGTTCCCCCCATTGTGCAATATTCCCTACTGCTGCCTCCCGTAGGAGTCTGGGCCGTATCTCAGTCCCAATGTGGCCGATCACCCTCTCAGGCCGGCTACCGATCGTCGCCTTGGTGGGCCGTTGCCCCGCCAACTAGCTAATCGGACGCAAGCTCATCCCATACCGATAAATCTCTAGTCAACCCCCCATGCAGGGGGCCACTCTCCTGGACATTAACCGCGCGTTGGCACGGGTATTTCCTGATATGGGGCAGATTGCTTACGCGTTACTCACCCGTTCGCCGCTGGGCATTGCTGCCCCGCTCGACTTGCATGTATAAGACACGCCACCAGCGTTCGTTCTGAGCCAGGATCAAACTCTTCATTGATTTTTTATAGTCTGTCCCGTTATCACGTTCGTATTGACTTCCAAGAATCTCTCTTGGGTCCGTCACTAAGCACATCTCCGATTCCTTCAAACTGCCCGGCGGCCTCTCGGGCCTCCGTCCCCTTCGATCCGGGGTCTTGTGGACCGCTCGTCTCGGGAGTGGTGCCAATTATAGAATTT
>NZ_FQYM01000054.1 GCF_900141705.1 Fibrobacter sp. UWP2 | reverse complement strand
GAAAAGAGCATGAAACTACTTGACAATGAAGCGCTAATAGCCTAGATTTACACCAGTTGGAGACCTGGATTTTCAACTAAAAAAGGGACAAATTCACTTTTCGTGCTTTCTTTTCTGTTTTTTCTTTGGGTGTATATGTATTTATATATTGCAATCCATCTTGGGAAATTACATAAGGTTTTGGAATCTTCCCTGTTTCATTGGGTGCGTCCATAATTAACCCTTTTTGAACAAGTCGCTTTAGCAAGTCGCTATTGTTGCAATACGGTGGACGCCGAGCTTCGCTATAAAAATTTTTTACATCTTCAACAGTAAAAACATATGCTGACTCTTGTTTTTGTTCATAATAATATGCAGCAAAAATCACGAAATCTTGATCAGATAGTTCTCCATATTTATTGAGGAACGATACTAAATTCGTTCTTGAGCAATCAATATTATTGCTTGCATTTGAATACGGTAAAGCAGGAGCCGCCGTTTCATTCTGCACAATTTGGTTGTTTGTCGGTGGTTCAATAGTTCTTGCTGTTTCAATACTTTGAATTTTATCTAAGAAAGATGAAGCTGCAGGAACGATGCTTTGGATAAAAACATCTCTTTGTTCCGTCACAGCGTTTGCATCGCCTTCGGCTTCAAATTCAACTTGGCCAATCTTGATTTTAAGTTTCAACTGGTTTTCCATAATGAACTCTTATAATAATCCTGCTTTGTTGTATAACTCCTCAAGCATCACTCTGTACGCTCGGCTTATATCGTCTATATCTTTCCTCATCGCAATATAAGTAATATTGTGTGCTGAACTATTGCCAACATCTCTAAATGTGTCAAAATTATCTGATATTCGCTTGGGTATTTTCAAAACAATATTTCCGGCAGCCTTTTTTGTAATCCCTTCTAACATCATGTGAGTGCCATCTGGTTTCGTAATTTCATTTTCAATGCCATTTTTTTGAAAACTGAGGACCAGAACAATTTCAAATACTCTGCGAAGTAAAACCGCGCAGGCATCATAGCAATTATTTTTATAAGTGTGGTTAATCTGCTTAATTAGTTTATCCAAATAGCTTCGTTTCCCGCAAAATTTACTTTCGTCAAGTAGTTCACTATTGGATACGACTGTTTCAGTATCATTCCAAAAGCTTGCTAATTCCTGGCCCAAATTCTCTAGCTGAATTGGAATAAATTCTAGTGATTCCTTATTTGTTTTTGAAACGATAAAGCTTTTATTTTTTCCCTTTATCAGGTTGCTTTTTAGTCGGGAAACATTTATTTGACTATACCCAAAATCAATAAACCAATGGCTTATATCTGACATTGAAAAAGATGTGACACCATTTTCCTTATACTGATAAAAGCAAATATATTTCGCCTGTTCTGCCTGAACCTTGTCGTCTAATTTCGCCTTTGCTTTATATTCCGATAGAATCATTTTCAGTCATTCCTTGAATGAGATTTTATGGAAAGCTTTCACTACAAATATATATCATGGAAATAAATATTTTTTTAAGGGAATTCAAAAAATTGTCATATTTTTAATGTGTTTGCCTTTTTTTCATCACTTCATTCTGTGAATCACTGTATTCTGTCCCAATTTATCCACTTCTTCTGAATAGGATTTCCGTCATTTTGTCATTTTGTGCCATTTTTATTTTTTATTTTTAAAGCATGTTCAAATACCCAAAGCCCGCAAAAATTGTTGACCAGAACCTTTGTGAACCTATTGCCAAGTATTGTGCCAGTGCGGCTCAATGCAATCTTTTCAATAATGCTGTTCAGACGAAATCAACCGATATTCGCGTCATTGAGCTGTTTGCTGGGGTTGGCGGTTTCCGTATAGGGCTTGAACACGCCTCGCAAAGGTACAAGACGGTCTGGAATAGCCAGTGGGAGCCTTCGACCAAAACGCAGGATGCTTCTGCAATTTATCAGAAACGTTTCGGGGTTGAAGGTCACTCTAACGTTGACATTGCGACTGTTCCAGTTGAAGATATTAGGCCGGGCAACTTGCTTGTCGGTGGTTTCCCCTGTCAAGATTATTCCGTTGCATCGACTTTGAAACGCTCGGGCGGTATCGAAGGCAAAAAGGGCGTTCTCTGGTGGCAGATTCATCGCATTCTTCGCGATAGCAAGAACCCGCCGAAATATCTCTTCCTCGAAAATGTCGACCGTCTTTTGAAATCACCCGTCAAACAGCGTGGTCGCGATTTTGCAATCATTTTGGCTTCGCTTTCAAATCTTGGATATTCTGTGGAATGGCGTGTTGTCAATGCTGCCGATTACGGTATGCCGCAGCGCCGTCGCAGAACATACATTGTCGCCTATAAAGAAGGGACGAAACTCGCAAAAGCAAGCTCGAAAGCTGTTGCGGATGAATGGATCCTGAATGACGGAATTCTTGCTCAGGCGCTAAAGTGCAAACTTTCCGAAAAGGCGAAGAAAAACGAATTTGAAATAGAAGGTGATTTGGTCAAAGTCACGGAAGAATTCAATAAAGGTCAGAAAAAATCTCCGTTCTTCACCGCAGGTTTCATGCGCAACCGCAAAGTCTGCACTTTTGATGTTGTCGCAGACTATTCCGGGAAGAAACTGACTCTCGGCGAATTGCTTGTTGATGAGAAAGATGTTCCTGAAGAATTCTTTATTGACGAGAAAGAACTGCCTAAGTGGGAATACTTGAAGGGCGGAAAATCCGAAAAGAGAAAGACTGCTGAAGGCTTCGAGTACAATTACAGCGAAGGCCCGATGGCATTCCCTGATTTCCTAGACAAACCGTCTCGCACAATCATCACTGGTGAAGGCGGCAAGGGGCCGTCTCGCTTCAAGCATGTCATCAAGACGAAATCTGGACGCTATCGCAGACTCGTTCCTATCGAATTGGAGCGCTTAAATATGTTCCCTGATAACCACACGGAAGGTGCCAGCAATTTGCGTCGCGCCTTCTTGATGGGCAATGCTCTTGTGACCGGTATTGTTGAAGATGTTGGTCGTGTTCTAGAAAAGTGGATATGATATGGCAATAGAAATTGAACATAAATTCACGAAAAGGGATGTGGAAATCCTTTTAGATTGTTGCCTAAATAGAACTTTGGGTGAAATAGACCGAAATCATGTATTTGACAAAACGATAAAGAGCCCTAAAATTACTGGAATTGCTGGCGATGTTATTGAACAGTCGGTATTTGGGTATAAAGCAAATAGCAGTAAAGAACCCGACTTGATTGTTGATGGTGTTAAAACGGAATTAAAAACGACTGGAATTCGTTTTTCGAAGAAAGAAAAGAATAAATACGAAGCAAAAGAACCTGTCTCAATCACAGCAGTTTCACCAAATACGATTATTGATGAGGAATTTAACACCTCTCATTTTTGGCAAAAATTAGAGCACCTTTTATTTGTGTATTACTTGTACTCTTCCGCCAAAAAGACGGTTCCTGCCGCAGAATATGCAGCTTTTTTGGTAAAAGGTTATCAGTTTGTAGAGTTCTCTGATGACGACAAAGAAATTCTCAAACAAGACTGGTTGATTGTTCGTAATTTTATTCAATCGTTAAATAAGAATCCTTCTTTTTATCCCGAAATATCGCATCTTCGAAGCAAATTGTTATTTATTGATACAGCTCCCAAATGGCCTCATCCTCCCAGGTTTCGTTTAAAGCGCAGTTTAGTAACAAGCATTGTCCAAAGTCATTTTAAAGAATCCTTAGAGCAGCTGCCTCAAAAATACGACACTTACAGCGAGATTGATTCCAAGTGCGGCGAAATAACAAGATTGTATAAGGGCTGGACTGTATCTAAATTAGTAAAAGAGTTTGAAATCAACGGAAAAATTGACAAAGGAATAGGAGAAAGGCTCGTTGTTCGTATGTTTGGCGGTTCTGCCAAAAAGATGCAAAAAATCGATTTATTCAACAAAATTGGCTTGATTGGAAAAACAATCGTTCTTACAGAAAAAGGCAAACGTACGGAAGATATGAAGTTGTTCAGAATTGATTTCGACGAAATCATTCCTGACAATAATAATTTTTCCGAATCTGAAATATACGATTTCTTTATCGGAAATCAGGTGCTGTGTATAATGTTTGAAGAGCACGATAAAAACGATTTTGGAAAGAACACTTTTATAGGCTTCAAAAGATTGTCTTTCTCAGATGAGCTTATTGATTTTTGTGTAAAACCCGTATGGGAACGAATTTGGCATCTTGTCATAAACAAAGAATTGAAAGACATTCCTATTCTCGATAAACATGGGAATGTTCGTATAAATAAAACAGGAGTGCCTCAAACAGCTCCGAATTTTCCGAAATCATCGGAAAGTGTTGTATTTGTAAGGGGAGACAGCTCCGATTCAACCAAGAAAACGGAAATCGTTAACGGAATTCGCATGTACCGGCAATATATATGGATAAAGGGGAGTTATGTGTCGGAAATGCTAAAGGAAAAGGATTTTATTTAGGTCGCTTATGAACGAGTATTGCTTTTTCACTTCAGAAGGATTCACATGTTCTCCTATAGGAAAGGACTTGAGCAATTATCAAATTTTAGGTTTTGCATCTGGAGTAAATGAAAAAGAGGCTTTATTTACATTGCTGTTAAATAATAGTTGGATAAAAGAAAGCGGCTTTGAAATAAACAAAATAGAGAGTCGAAAAATTTTTAACACATAGATGCTAATTACGTTCAGCAGGGAGCATCCACGTTAGGGATGGCGACCCCTTGCAAAAGCGTGCAAAACGAGTGTCGCAAAATCATGTTCGCATAATTTTCCCCAAAGAGGATAACTCAACTACGAAACTAAAGTTTCAAGTTTCGTATATATGACCGAGTGAAGCCGCGGACGGCATAGCCGTCCATATAGCCCGACGCGGCGAAGGGTGACAGGGGCCAACCGAGCCGGGGAACGCCCTGTAAAATTTCCTTAAGCCCCTTGCCAACTTTTTAGATATTAGGTACATTAATGCCCGACGTGTTTCTCCGTCTAATGGAGAAATGCGTCTTTTTTATTTCTGGGATTTCAGGATAAAGGGGACGCCTCTAACACTAACCAGCCGCGAAAGTGGCTACATGGAGGCTGTAATGAAGTCAAAAGAAGTTATCTCGGTGAAACTGGTTCAAGATGCCAAGCAAATCATCGAATCTGCGCGAAAAAACGCGGTCAGGAGCGTTGATTTCTGTCGTGTCCAGATGTACTGGAAGCTTGGTAAGCGTATTTTTGAAGAAGAACAGCATGGTAAGAAGCGTGCCGATTACGGGGCGTATATCGTGAAATCGCTTGCTGAAAAGCTGGAAACTGAATACGGGAGCGGTTTTTCTGAGCGGCAAATCAAGTTTTGCAGGCAGTTTTACCGCACTTACCCAATTGGGAACGCACTGCGTTCCCAATTGAACTGGTCGCAATATCGTATGCTGATTCAGATTTCTGACCCCGACAAGCGCGAATATTACGAACTAGAGGCGGTAAACAATTCCTGGAATGGCCGCGAACTCGAACGCCAAATCAACAGCCAGCTATACGAGCGTCTTTTGCTCAGTAACGACAAGGAATCCGTGCTGGCGGTCGCTCGCAAGGAGCGCATCCCTGAAACCCCGCAAGAGGTTATCAAGGATCCGATGATTTTGGAATTTGTTGGATTGAAAATGAATTCGGCCTTTTATGAAACCGATTTGGAAGGCGCGATTATTTCGCACATTACTGATTTTCTACTCGAACTGGGAAAGGGATTCTCCTTTGTTGCTCGGCAGAAGCGGATTATGCTCGAAGACGATGAATTCTTCATCGACCTCGTTCTTTACAACAGGCTGCTTCGCTGTTTTGTGATTATTGAAATCAAGACGGGCAAAATCACGCATCAGGATATAGGCCAACTCCGAAGATGCCCCAAAGTTAGTTGAAATTTCTGCAACCAAAAAGAAAAAGGTGGTCTCCAACTTGTAAATTTGGTTCAGCAAAAAAACACCAAGCAAGAGGATAACCACCATGATGAAAAGTACAAAAAGAACCCCAAAACTGTCAATCGTCCGCCGCGAAGAAATCGACATTTCGACCAGTATCGGGGTGGTTCTGGCCGACCTTGCCGAACAGGGGAAAAGCTGCCTTGACGCGCTGTCGAGGGAGATGGGCGCAAGGCTCGTGGAGGCGATACTCCTGGCCGAAAGGGAACAGCTCGGCGGTGCAGCATACCACCCCAGGGAGGGCTTCAAGAAGTGGTCCAGCCAGGGCGGTTCCGTGTACATCGCGGGCGGCAAGGCGAAGGTGCGCGTA
>NZ_FQYM01000053.1 GCF_900141705.1 Fibrobacter sp. UWP2 | reverse complement strand
TTGCTTGGTGTTTTTTTGCTGAACCAAATTTACAAGTTGGAGACCACCTTTTTCTTTTTGGTTGCAGAAATTTCAACTAACTTTGGGGCATCTTCGCCAATACGATCTCGCAGGTAATCGCTGCCAAAGTTGTTTCCAAAGTTCCTGACCGAGAACGCCTTGAATTTTTTGAGCTCCGGGTTGCTCGGGAACAGCGGGTACTTGAGGCGCTTGGCACCGTATTCTTCGCGAACTGTCACGGAGAAGGATTTCTTTTCTTTTGCGCGGCTATACTGGCCAGTAACCTTGAAGTCGCCCATGATGCCAAACGCGGGAGTGCGCGGGCTGCCGGGTTCAAAGAGTTCCACGTAAACCGGGAGTTCGCGGTTGCTCCAGTAGTTGGCACCCTTCTTCGGGTCCATCATGCTCGCTCCGTTACCCGTCATGTAGAGACCGGAATCGGGACTGAACATTGAAAGCGGATCGGTCGTCACGAATATCGAAGCAAGCGAAGGCTGCTGTTCAAAAACATAGGTGCGGATAATTTCTTCACCCGGGTAAGAACCCTCGGCATAGGCACGGCAACGGAGAACTGTCGTCGCATTGATGGTGAGCGTCTGCGGCATCACTTGGGAATTCGCGGTCGGCGCAGTTCCGCCCTGCTCGCAACGCGTGCCCGCCGGGAATGTGACCGTCACTGCCGAAGAATAGAATCCCGAAGCTGGAATGTTCACCGCGGCCGACGCGTCGCCCGCCTGCACGGGGAACACCTCGCCCGCCGCATTGCCATACGGCGAAGGCGCCGCATAACCCCACTTGCCCGCCGCGTCTCGCGACCACGAGGCCCCCGTCGGCATATTGCCAAACCGCACGGAGTCGAGGATTCCCATATCCTCGCTCACCAAGTACAGGGCGCCGCTGTCTTCGGCCTTGAACGTCGTATGCGGTTCGTGACCACGTTTGCGCGCGATGTAAGACGTCACCTTGAAAGTCGTCGACTCGCTTCCCTGCGTCTCGAAGGCAAAAGTCGTCGCCGTCACGCGCGAGAGGTTCGCGTCACTTGCGTTCTCGGCGATACGCACGTAATATACCGAGTTTGTATCGCCTGTCCCACGCAAATTCTTGCCGCTCCACTTGCTGAGCGAATCGCCTTCCTTGAAGTTCACACGGATCTTGTGGTTCTTGGTGAAAAAGCCGCGCACCACAAGCTGGTCGATTTTTGAGAGGTTTGCATTGTTCGCCTTCACCACCACGCGGGAATAGGAGCCGCCCTGCGCCACCTTGAGGGTAGCACCCACCATGTTCGTCCCGTTCTCGCTAAAACAGAGGGCACTTTTACCCGTCAGGTTAGAGACGTTGCTCGAAGCCGCACCCGTTGCGGCACCTGCGCCACCGGCGCCGCCACCCATGCCCGGAAAGTCCCCGCCCATGCCGGGGAAATTACCACCCCACATGCCGCCGCCCGCCGACTCCTCGGAACTGCAATCGGTGCCTACCATGTTGACGGAATCTGAAGGCGGAATGTAGTCGGGGTAGTTCTTGCCCGAAAGGAACACCACCATGTGGCTCTTGGCGGGCATTGTCGCATTGCCAAAGACCCAGCGGCGCGGGTATTTCGCATCATTACTCAGGGCGACTCCCTTTAGGCTCACCGCCGAATCCGAGGTGTTGTAGAGTTCCACCCAGCCAGGGTCATTGCCGTCATTGTCCTTGAAGTTCGCGTTGTTGGGCGAGACTTCGGAGAATACCACCGGGAAACTCCCCACGAACGGGAGCGCCGTATCTACGACAACCTGGTGCGGGTCCTCGCCTGTGAGCGGTCCCTCGTGCGACTTGTCGTCCTTTTGGGAGGAGGAAGACGCAGGTTCCAGCCCCTGCTGCGAAAGCGCAGGCTGCGAGCCAGCCGACTGCGGGTCAATAGATGTTGAACTGTAAACGATGACCTCATTCCCGTTCTCGTCGATAATGACTACGGGTTCCGCAGAGCCTACAGGTTCAAAGTCGTCCGTCCCTGTGCCAGAGTCATCAGAGCATGCCACCACGCATGCCAATCCTAAACAAACCACACACCAGAAAAAAGACTTCCTGATATGCATACCCAAATTGTACCCTCAAAAACGTCTTTTTTCAAGAAAAAATGCAATTTACACAAGTTTTGCCCATTGCAAAAATGGAACATTTCGTCCCTTTTATCTCAACACGGGACTATTCACCCCAAAAAAGGATATATTAGGAACATGAAGGCATTTTTCCTCTTTTTTTTGACACTCGCGGGTATTTACTCCGCATGGGCAGCCCCGCTGTTTATCGGCTATTACCCCGACTGGGGAAAATGGCACAAGCCCGCCTACACCGTGGACAAGGTGCCATACGAAAAGCTGACTCACGTGCTGTGGAGCTTTATTACACCCGATACCGACGGAAGCCTGCGTGGCGACGCCGCAGACGACCCGAGCGCTCTCGACGAAATGGTCGCACTCGGACATGCCGCAGGAACAAAGGTCATCGTATCGCTCGGCGGTGGCGGACAGAGCGAAAACTTCGTGCCCGTCGCATCGGACGACGCGCTCCGCCAAAAGTTCATCGCGAACCTCGTGCAGTTCGTCGCCGACCATAATTTAGACGGCCTCGACATGGACTGGGAATGGGAATACAACCCCGTACCCGATGCAGACACCATCGCCTACAACAAACTGCTCACCGAGCTCCGCGCGGCACTCCCCGAAGGCAAGACGCTCTCGGCAGCGCTCCCCTGCTCGCAATATTACGGCAAATTCTTCACGCCCGAAGTCCTCGTGAAAAACCTGGACTGGCTCGGATTCATGACCTACGACATCACCGGCGACTGGGACGACAAAGCCATGTTCGATTCGCCGCTCTACCCGCACAGCGGTTATACCACCTGGTCGTGGGAACAGACCCATGACTACTGGAAAAAACGCGGCGTTCCTACCGAAAAGATGGTCTTCGGAATTCCCTCGTTCGGATTTCAGTTTGAAGGAGCGACAGGTCCCGGCACCGACTTTACCAAGGGCACCGCAAAACAAGTACCATACAAGGACATTGTCGCAAACCCCGACTGGGAATTCTTCTTTGACAGCGTCTCCGTGTCACCTTACGGAGTATCGAGCACCGGATACGTGACCTTCGAAGACCCGCATTCTTCTGCCGTCAAGAGCCGCTGGGTCAAGGATAACGGCTACGCGGGCATTATGGTGTGGGAAGTTTCGCATGACTACATCGAAGGCACCGGCAACCCGATCCTCGACAGCATCGCAGTCGTGTTGCACAACGGTTCAACCGACGCAATTCCATACGCCCGTAAGGTCCGCACCTCACAGCAAATTCGCCAGCAAAACGCCACCGGCAAGCAGGTGGACGCCCTCGGCAAGAGCGTGAAAGGCAAACCGAAGTTTATCCGTATTTTCGAACCGTAAAAGACCCGTTTTTTTACTTGACTTTACGCAAATTCTGTATTAGATTAATAACATCGGGTCTTTTCCCGAAAGGTGTGTGGATTATGGTGAAAAAATATCTCGCGGGCGCCGCCCCCGTTATCACAACTGCGGCATTGGCAACAGGCATGCTTGCCGCAATGTCATTCGCGGCGGACCGCTCCGTCGCGCTCAACAAAGAAATCGAGACGCTCGAACCCATGAAGGGCATCGTGTTCTGGCCCGACCAGGCGAAAGACCAGAAGAATTTGCAAGGTTCGATTTCGCTCGAATTCTCGTACTGCCTCCCCTGCGCCGTGGTGAAGGGCAAGACCGACGACAAGATCGACTACGACTGGAGCAGTTTTGAAAAGATGCTCGACGATATCGCGAGTCGCGGGCACCAGGCCATCGTGCGTTTCCGCATCGAGTACCCGAGCGCGACCATCACGAACGCATCGGGCTGCACCGAGAAGGTGAAGGGCGCCACTGCAGTCCCCAACTACATCAAGGCGAACAAGTCCTACACCGAGACGTATTCCGAAGACCCGGGCGGCGACGGCCCCACGTATTATGCCGACTGGAGCAATAAGGAACTCCTGTGGTTCTACAAGCAGTTCTACACCGACTTTGCCGCGAAATACGACAACGACCCGCGTATCGCATTCGTGCAGGCGGGTTTCGGGCACTGGGGCGAATACCACATCTACGGCACCAAGCTCAATTTCGGAGTCAACTTCGCCACCAAGGACTACCAGGCCGAATTCCTGACGCATCTTGATAGTTTGTTCAAAGAGACCCCGTGGAGCATCTCCATCGATGCGGCAGACAACAACTACACGCCCGTCGCGGGCAACAAGACCCTGCTCGCACTGAATTTCGGGCTCTTTGACGACTCCTTCATGCACGCGGAGCACGACATTTCGCAGGGCAATGGCGACAACGAGCGTAACTGGCGCGACCTGGGTACGGACCGCTGGAAAACCGCTCCCGGCGGAGGCGAAGTCAGCTACTACACCGAAAAGGACCAGCGCGAGTTCCTGAACCCGGCAGGCCTTTACGGAGTCACCTGGGAAGATGCCGCCGCCAAATACCACATGACCTACGTGATAGGCAACGACGCGCCCAAAGGCAGCTACGCCACCAA
Organism: Fibrobacter sp. UWP2; assembly: GCF_900141705.1. Lineage (NCBI taxonomy): Bacteria > Pseudomonadati > Fibrobacterota > Fibrobacteria > Fibrobacterales > Fibrobacteraceae > Fibrobacter > Fibrobacter sp. UWP2. The sequence continues at coordinate 3,481 of NZ_FQYM01000053.1, read as the reverse complement.
GGAACGCGTGTACGAGGCCAGTTCCTATGCGGGCTACAAGTTCGAAATCACGGGCTACGCAGTCAACAAGATTTCTGCAGCGGTGCGCGTAAAGAACATCGGCATTGCACCGCTGTACCACAATGCCTACGTGACCGTGAACGGCGTGCGCAGCGAGAAATCGCTCAAGGGCCTACTCCCCGGCGAAGAAGCGACCTTCACCGTCGCGGGCCTCACAATCGGTGACAGCGAAACGCCCGAGCCCACCATCACCGGCGACAAGCTTTTGAAAGACGCGACCATCCCCTACAAGGCAAACCTCAGCGCAAACGCCGAAGTCATCGCGGGCCTGCTCGATGAAGGCGGAACCACCGCCATCGTGGGCGCGCGCATTTCAAGCCCGAACAACAACCGTGCCAACAAGCTGACCGACCTCAAGGGACGCCATCAGAGCAACACAAAGAACCTGCCGAAAAAGGCATATTTCATGTACTGATAGCAAAATCGTCACAAGTTTCCATACGCAAAAATTTCTATTTTTGCCCGCACTATGGAAACTCGTTACAATTCTAAAGATGTGGAAGCCCGATGGCACAAGACCTGGGCTGAGAATAACAGTTTTGCACCCAGCGGAAAGGGCGAACCGTTCTCGGTCGTGATTCCGCCCCCGAACGTTACCGGCGCGCTCCATCTGGGACACGCGCTCAACGATACGCTCCAGGACATTTTGGTACGCTACCGCCGCAAGACGGGCCGCGACACGCTGTGGATTCCGGGTACGGATCACGCGGGCATCGCCACGCAGGCAGTCGTCGAAAAGCGCCTTTTCCAGGACGAACACAAGACCCGCCACGACATTGGCCGCGACGCCCTGGTGGAACGCATCTGGAAATGGAAGGACGAATACGAAGCCCGCATTACGAAGCAGCTCAAGAGCCTCGGCGTCAGCTGCGACTGGAGCCGTCAGCGCTTCACGCTGGACCCGGTCTGCGCGAAGGCCGTGCGCCATGCCTTCTTCAACCTGTTCAAGAAGGGCCTCATCTACCGCGGCAAGCGCCTGGTGAACTGGGATACCAAGCTCCAGACCGCCGTCGCCGACGACGAAATCTACTACGAGACCGTGAAGGGCCACTTCTGGACGTTCAAGTATCCTCTGGCCGACGGTTCGGGATTCATCCCCGTCTCTACGACCCGTCCGGAAACGATCATGGGCGATACGGCCCTCGCCGTGCACCCCAACGACGAACGCTACGCTCACTTCATCGGCAAGACCCTGAAGGTGCCGTTCGTTGACCGCGAAATCCCGGTGATTGCCGACGCCATCTTGGTGGACAAGGACTTCGGTACGGGTTCCGTGAAGGTGACCCCGGCCCACGACCCGAACGACTATGCGACGGGCCTGCGCCACAAGCTCCCGATGATCAACATCATGAACGACGACGGCAGCCTGAACGAGAATGCCGGCAAGTTCCAGGGCCTCAAGGGCCAGGCCGCCCGTGACGCCGTGGTGGCTGGTCTCGAGGAACTCGGACTCCTCATCAAGGTGGAAGACCACGAGATGCAGGTGGGCCACTCCGACCGTTCCAAGACCGTTATCGAGCCGTACCTCAGCGACCAGTGGTTCGTGAAGATGGACGTGCTCGCCGAAAACGCGATGAACGCCGTGAAGTCGGGCGAAATCAAGATTATCCCCGAACGCTACGCCAACAAGTATCTGGACTGGCTCGCCGAAAAGCGCGACTGGTGCATCAGCCGTCAGCTCTGGTGGGGCCACCGCATTCCTATCTGGCACACGGACGCTAGCGAAGACGAACTGAAGGCCGCATTCGCGGGCCGCGACGATATCTTCTTCTACAAGGCCGAAAACGGCGGCTACCTGGTGTGCAGCCAGGAAGAAGACCTCAAGGAAGACGCAGTGCCTGGCCGCGTGCTCAAGCAGGAAGAAGACGTGCTCGACACGTGGTTCTCCAGTGGCTTGTGGCCGCACTCCACAATGGGCTGGCCGGAAAACACCGACACGCTCAAGCGCTACTACCCCACCAGCGTGCTCGTGACGAGCCGCGACATCATTACGCTGTGGGTCGCCCGCATGGTGCTCTTCAGCCAGGAAAACATGGGCACGGTTCCGTTCCATACGGTATACATCCACCCGAAGATCCTCGACGGCAATGGCCAGACCATGAGCAAGTCCAAGGGCAACGGCGTGGACCCGATGGATATCGAAGAGAAGTATGGTACCGACGCTCTGCGCTTTGTGATGGCAAGCCTTTGCACCGACAACCAAGACGTGCGCCTGCCGGTGAAGAAGGAAAAGCAGCCGGATGGCCGCGAAATCAACACCAGCGAAAAGTTCGAAATCGGCCGTAACTTCAGCAACAAGCTGTGGAACGCCTGCCGCTTCCTTTACCCGCAGCTCGAACAGGCCGGCGCTCTTGCCGCCGAGCTCCCGATGGACAAGAACTTGTTCGCGCTCGAAGACAAGTGGATTTTGAGCCGCCTGCAGACGACCATCAAGGACGCCACCCGCATGCTCGAAGAATACCACTTCGCCGAACTCGCCGGGTTCCTGTACCGCTTCGTGTGGGACGACGTGTGCTCCAGCTACTTGGAAATCAAGAAGTCCGTGATCAACAGCGAAACGCTCACCGCCGAGAAGAAGAACGCCATGGCAATCCTCAGCTACGTGCTGAAGAACGTGCTCGACCTGCTCCACCCGGTGATGCCGTTCATTACCGAAGAGCTCAACAGCATCCTGTTCCAGGGCAGCGAAATGGTGATTAGCCGCGCATGGCCCAAGGCCGACGAATCGCTCATCGACGCGAAGATCGAAGCCGCATTCGACCAGGCATTCGCCGTGGTGGAAAGCGTGCGTGGCGTGCGTGGCCGCTACAACGTGAGCCCCGCCACCAAGCTGAACGCCGTGGTGAGCGTCGACGATGCCGCAACGGAAGCCAGCGTTAAGGACTGCATGGCAATCATCACCGAACTTTCGGGACTTGCCGACCTGAGCGTCGCCGTGAAGGCCGCCAAGCCGAAGTTCAGCGCCAGCGCCGTGGTTCCCGGTGGCGAACTCTACATCCCGCTGGAAGGTATCCTCGACCCGGCTGCAGAAATCGCCCGCCTCGAAAAGGAAATCGAGAAGGCCAAGGCATTCGCCGCTTCGATTGAACGCAAGCTTTCGAATGAAAAGTTCGTGAGCGGCGCCCCCGAAGCTGTGGTAAACGCCGAAAGGACGAAGCTTGCTACGCAGATGGACATCATCGCGAAGAATGAGGCGGCGCTGAAGGAACTGAAGTAAAGGAGATCCCCGCCTTCGCGGGGATGACATCCTCGAATAAAATTTAAAGAGGTGTTCCTAACGGAGCATCTCTTTTTTCAAACATTCAACGCTATTGACATTCGTTTTTGAAGATGCCCCAAAGTTAGTTGAAATTTCTGCAACCAAAAAGAAAAAGGTGGTCTCCAACTTGTAAATTTGGTTCAGCAAAAAAACACCAAGCAA
>NZ_FQYM01000052.1 GCF_900141705.1 Fibrobacter sp. UWP2 | reverse complement strand
TTGCTTGGTGTTTTTTTGCTGAACCAAATTTACAAGTTGGAGACCACCTTTTTCTTTTTGGTTGCAGAAATTTCAACTAACTTTGGGGCATCTTCACATCAATTTGGTATTTTTCATTTATACGAACAGACAAATCACCATTATTTATTTTTGAAAAAATTTCATTCATATTGTCAACAAGCCTAGAACGAACTTCTTTTTCGCTTTTAGCATATTTGTCTGATAATAGTTGATTTATGCGCATTGCATATGCTTTATATATTTCAATTTTACGATTTGTTTTACTTTTCAACGCATGTTCTTTTAAACGAAGTTCCGCACTCTCTTTTTTCGCTTTTTCTGCTCCAATTTTTTCAGACAATTCGCGAATCTCCTGATTATCCCTACTTATGCATCTTTCACACTCCGCTATAGTAGATGATATCGTCCTTACAATTTCCTCAACATCTATTCCATTTAACTTTGAATCGATAGTCGATTGTATTTCATCTTCTGCATTCAATATTTCTTCATCACATTCACTTATTCTAGCAAGTTTTCCATCCCGGACATCAATAAAATCATTTAACGATCCGATTCTATTTCTAGCAGTCATTTTAAAATCATTTACCATATTGCCAATTGATTTTGGCGGGAGAACATCAAACCATTTCTTTATATATTCTAATTCAACTGATTCGGGAGGCAAATGTCTACCACAGAGGCACTCTCCATGATCAATCAAGTACTGTATTGTCTTGTCCGTAATACTCGGGATATCGCTTCCTGAAATTTTTAATTTCACTAAAATATCATACGCATCTTTTATTAATTTTAATGTAAAAAACGAACTCGCTTGATTATTAAAAGCACGGCATATCTCTTTTTGAGCATCTGCTTTTGTTGCTAGAGATCGTTTTATAACCTTCTGTAATTGTTCTTTTCTCTCTTGCAACGCCTTACTTGATTCGTATTCTTTTAATTCCTCAGCTTTCTGATCCCTTAATTCCTCTGCTTTTCGAATTGCAGCATCTTTTTCATTCATAGAATCAGTATAAGCTTCAATTTTATCATTGCAGTCATTAATTTCATCTGTCAATTTTTTCACTTCAGAGTCACTATTTACATCATAGCGCTGATTATATTTGCCAATAACAGAATTTTTGGTTCCCCCACTTAAATGTTCCAGGGCCTTTTGCATCCCTTTCAGACCAAGCAGACCTTCTACCGCCTCTGCAAATTCCTCTGTCTTTTTATATCCAGAAATTTCTTTTCCCATTGTCTCAATACGTTCACCATCAAAAAAGAAATATCGAGCCAATTCCTTACGCAAAATATTATTTATTGTATGTTCCCGTTTTGTCGCATCTACATACGACGTATTTCCAGATTCGTCTTTTTTTTCTATTTCAAAAAGTGATTTTTTAGGTCTAATATTATTTGAATTATCTTTTTCAAACTGCTGAATTCTTTTTATTCTAAATTTATTATTTCCATGTTGTAATTTTAATTCAACAAAAACATCCTCCGGAAAGGAAGGCGTCATATTGGCGGCGACATCCTTATTCAATACCACAGGATCTTTAAAATAAGTTATACCATACAAACACCAAAAAAAACTTTGTAAGAAAGTTGTTTTGCCACTTCCATTTTCACCAATAATTATGGTAACATTTTTCCCTTGGATATCTTGAGCGAAATCAAGCGAGGTCTCTTTATATTGTCTAAAATTATGAAGTTTTATAGATTCTAATAACATTGTAATTCCTCCTCTATTTTATCCTGAATGTCCGCTATCATTTGAGAATCACTTTTGGCATGTGTTCTCAAATTAAGATTTTCCATCATTATGATGCTAGACATCAAAGCATCAACTTTTTTCTCATCTATTTCAATATCATTTTTCTGATACATGGTTGAGTCTCCATATAGCGAGTTAATCATTTAAATCTTTGTCCGTTATGTGATACGCATCTTGTATACAAGTAATCAAATCAAGACTATCGATTTCGTTATCTGAAAGTCGTGAAAATTCTTTTATTCTTCGGAGTTCGTTTTTTACTAAAGAGAAATCTGCTTTCAGTTCCTCTTTTGAAAAATTTGAAACCTGTTGAAGATTCCGCGGTAGTGTGACAAAATCATATATTTCCGCATAAGACTTCCCTGCACATTTTCTCAACACGCGTCCGCGCCGCTGAATATATTCTTTGGGATTCGTCGTGCTAGCGAGAATAAACGCTGTTTTAATAGAAGGAATGTTCACGCCTTCATCAAGGCATTTTATAGCAACAATAGCTTGCAAATCACCTTCCTTAAACTTTTGACATATCATTTGACGTTGAACAATATCTTCTTCCGATGTAAATCTTGCAACCTTCATATTCATTTCGTTGCCAAGAATTTTTGTTATAGCAACAATTTGCCGTTCTTCAGCACGGAATTCATAATCATCATATTTACAAGAGCCCTCATCTGAATTTGTAGTTGTCGCGCCACAATAAACAAGAATATTTTGTTTTTCTTTATATACTTCGATCTCTTTTCGGAAAGCATCCAGTTTATTATTAGCACCCGCAACAATCCGAGACCTCTTTATTGCGAGATATTCCCCATATGAATCAAGTTCAACTTTTCCATTTTTATTTGTAATATGCAGCAAAATCTCACTTGATATTTGTTTGTACTCGGACAATTCATCATCTGTAAAATACACTAGAATCGGCTTGTACTTATATGGAGTAAGTTTACCTTCGGCAATAGCTTTCTCAAGTGTATAGGATATACACACTTTCCCAAAATAATTATATAAAAAGGCCGTCCCCTCAACATCCTTATGACGATCTAAAGTTGCAGAAAGCGCCAAACGGCATCTAAACCTGGAATCTAAAAAACGTTGGGAGTTTGATGTACCAATATTATGAGCTTCATCAACAATCAAAAGAATGTTTTTGCAAACATTATCTATTTGTTCCTGCATAAATGAACTTTTGAAAGTTGCATTTGTTGTAACACAGCAGAAAAAACCTTTCTCTTTACATCTAATCCTCTGATCGCGAACAGCCTTTTTTAAGCGATCTTTCCAATTACTTTGAGGCGATGTAGAATAGGCGACAATAGGCTTTATATTAAATTTTTCGACATCTCCAACCCACTGTTCGACTAAATGCTGATAGGGCACAACAATGAAAACTGCTAGTATATTATCGTTTTTTTCAGCACATTTTACTAATGCGCCTAATCCAGTCAATGTCTTCCCCGTACCTGTGGCCATATCAAAAATTCCACAAAAATCACACTTCGTCCAATTTTCTATTGCTTCTTTCTGATAATCGTAAATATTCTCTTCAAACCATTTAGGCATCTTTGGCACATTCTTTTCTACCAACGGTGAATAGTTCGCCGTCCTTTCGCCAAGATTCATTCCGCCTATTTTAGGAGGTTCATACGAAATGTCATCATCCATGTCAAACTTCGGTACAGCTTTTTTGTATCGACGTATAATCTCATCCTTCAATTTCGGAAAATCAAGAACTTCAAGAGCGTCATCGGTTCCATTCCAAATTCTCTCAAAGGATCTCTTTTTCTTCAGAGCCCTGTCTTTTTCAAATTCCTTCCATGAACAGAAAACATCCGTCGACTCATAATTGTTTAAAAATGCGTTTTCCGATTCATTTGAAGATCCAGAAAATGCTACAAAATTTCCATCAGAATCTTCGATTATTCCTAGCTTTTCATGATACATGCCAGCTTTTGTAATTGCAATTTTTATATCCATACGGCATTCAGCAATAAGATTTGCTAGCATATTTAAGCGATCAAATTCTTTACCATTTGCCGGTTCAAATAAATTCCTTATCAAAGCATTTTCAATGATTTTATCTCTAACTTTGTATCCGTCTCTCATTGCTTTAACATCTTCATCCGAGAGATACGGAGTTGCCACTAATCTTATTTTGCCTTCGTTTTTTAAAAAATTGCACAATCCAACAGAGAAGCAGGACAATGCGGTTGACGAGAAAAAACCAACGGAACGATCGTATGCAACAGCTTCGCTTAAAAGAGGATTGTAAAAGCTACGGATTATATTTCCGTGCAGATTCCTATATTCCGATTCAATTTGTATATTCAGCAAACTCATAAGCGAACCCACTACAAATTCCCATTTATCCAGTCTAAAGTCTTTACAAGTTCACTAAAATCATCATCACTCGTAAACGTGCTACAACTAAATCTTATCGTTCCCGAAGGGAATGTTACAAGAGTTTTATGAGCCAAAGGAGCACACTGTAAACCACTGCGAACGGCAATATTTTGTTCCGCAAAAATGCTGGAAGCTGTATCGCTCGGCAATCCATCAATTACGCAAGAGACTATTCCAACATATTGATTATTTTCGTTGTCGCCGATAATCTTTACAAAATCATAAGAACGAAGGATTTTCAACAATTCTTTTCTTTTTAATTGCTCATGTTCCCACAAACAATTTATTCCCTCATCTAGAATCCAACCCGTAGATGCATAGAGTCCGGCGATACCAACAATATTGAGCGTCCCCATCTCATAACGTTGAGGAATATCTCTGGGCATATCCTGATTAGCGCTTTCAAAACCGGTTCCACCAAACAAAACGGGATTTAAATCAAAATCCGATTTCATTGCAAAGCCACCAATTCCTGTTGGTCCATAAAGTGTTTTGTGCCCGGCGAATACAGCAAAATCAATTGTTTCCAGACCAACATTTAAATTTACAAGCCCAGCAGTCTGCGCCATATCAATGACGGTAACCGCGCCATACTTTTTAGCTATCGAACACAACTCTTCTACTGGAGAAACCAAACCAATAACATTGCTCGCATGGCTCACCACCATCAAAGAAGGGGCAGCTTTATCAAAGTTCTTCTTTATTCTCGCAAAATCATAATGGAGATTATCATCAATATCAAGCATTGCAATGTTGATTATTCCAATTTCTTCATAATGATGAAGAACTCTTGTCACTGCATTGTGCTCAAACGGAGATATATAAACATTTTTTCTTTGTGATGTTCCCCCATTCAAAATGCCTTGTAAAATCATATTTAACGCTACCGTTGCCGACGGCGTAAATACAATTTTTTTGTTTTCGCAATGCAACAACTGCTGAAGACGACTTCTTGATTCAGAAACAACCTTGCCGGCACCCATAGAAAATTTATGATTTCCGCGGCCAGCATTTCCGCCACATTCCCTATAGAATGTATTCATGAAATCATAAACACATTCTGGCTTCGGGAAAGTCGTTGCAGCATTGTCGAAATAAGCCATTAGTTGTTCTCCCCGCACATTTTTTGAAGAATATCCACAACAACCTGTCGTTTTTCTGCAGCGGTAAGCGACTGGCCCATTGTTTTAAGTGCGTCTTCCATTTTATTGAAGAGTAACCGTGAACGAGGAGTCAAATCGACTTTGCTAAACGTCTTTGCAGATTCGCGGCCCTTTTCGTCGGTAAAAGAAAGCCTATAGCTATTATCTTGATTCCGTTTATCAGATTCTTTATAGTTTTCTGCAGCGTTCTTACACTCTTTCAGTTTGGTCTTAAAAGAATCGGTCGTATTGAAATTCCAATCAACAATTCTCAATCCAGTCAAAATTTCTGCAAGACCTTCAATGAATTTTGACTCATCCGATATATTCTGACAGAAAAGATTCAGCATCCTATCAGTTATACCATCATCAAATACATTGTCAGAAACATTCTTATCAAGTCTCTTAGTCCATTCTTTACATATAGAAGACACTGAGGCTTTCTTTACTTGCTGATTAGCGAAAACATTTCTTGTTGTATCTAAAAGCGACTGCTTTAGTCTAATTATTGAATCATCGATGTGCTTTTTGGCATCGGATAGCTTCGCAAGGACATTTTTCCCACACGACGGTTTTCCCGTAAACACTGTCGGAATTCGTTCAAAAAGAAATTCTTCGCTACTTACATTTTGCGCAAACAAATTCAAAAAATCCACAAAAGTTTGATTGGTCCTTTTGGGATTTGCCTTTGAATAAATTTCTTTCGTATACTTAGGCAAATCAAAATACCAACGATTCATCGCAGAAACCAATCCATCAATTTCAAGCGATTTCATCTCGTAAGGTGTAAGCCACCAACCAAATAAAGTTTTCATATCATGGATGTACTTTTCTTTTGTCGCATCCCAAGATATGTATGTCAGAGTATATGAATCAGGATTTTCATTTATCTGGTTTAAGGTCTGCGCAGAAATTTCTACAGAACCATTTTCATTATGAATAGAAATAGACTTTTTATGGCAGTGCAAGAAGGCGGCTATAAATATCGGAATGACCCCTTTTCTCATACCGATCTTTCCACTAGGTGATGTCAATTTTCGATACAGCGCATCAAAAGAAACTTTATTCTTCTCTGCAGCATTATTGACAAACCATTGCAGAGCGTCAATAATAGGTTTTACAACGGCGACATCATCCTTTTTCTGGAAATCAAAATTTAATCTTACATCATTCTTTTCATTAATCAACAGACCTGTATTTATCAAAACGCTACGCATAATAAATACATCAGGACCCGTCCCGGTCAAACCAAGGTTGTATTCTAGTTCATTTCTTAGTAAAGCAGAAATAACCTTATCTCGGGCATTTTCCATTACTGTTGTTGGAGAGTTTTTATTGATAGCCTCATTCTTGATAATCGGAGCCTTTGAATAAATATTTTCACAGATTTCAGAAAGTTTTTCAGAAAGTTCCGATTTTCTACAAATACAGGCATCTCCTCCGCAATAAATATATGACGAAGCATTTCTCTCAGCTCTGATATAATCGGCAATAAATCCGTATAACACTTCGCTCAAATCATCTATCACGACCTGATATTCGTCTTCTAGAGCACTATCGCCATGAGATTTCTCGCGCAGAGCATAAACCGCACTATATTTTTTTGCGGTACTTTCGATTTCGTTATACTGCATGGGAACAACAAATAAAATTTGTCTCTGAGCAGCAGAAACTTGCTCGACCAAAGCGCGAATCTTTTTTATTGAATTTTTTCCACTTAAAACGACTGCAATAACTTGACCATCAGAGCCACTCTCGGCATATTTGCTTTGCCAGTCCGCATCTTCTATGAATTCTTTATCAGAAACAAATATGAAATCAAACCATCTAGTCATCTCATATTTGTCATTATACCTCGAAGGATATAAATACGCACTTGTATTAAACTCGTTTAAAATATCGCACAAATCAAATTTACTGCGCTGTCGTTCAATTTCATCATTTATTGTTTTCTCAATATCAACACCAGAGGATTCTTTCAATTTTAAATAAGAATTACTCTGCCGCAAATAGACGACGAATTCTTTTTCTACAAGATTGTCAATAGCTAAAAGAATATCTTCTTCTGTGTATTCATTTTTGTAAATGCGAAATATTTCTTCTTTAACCGGCTTAATCTTTTCAAACTGCTGCAGGATATAAAGCAAGCACAATGTTTTTATGATTTTACATTCAAGAACCTTTTTCTTCCCAATTTTATCCAAAGCGCGACTTGCCAATAAATAGACATCGCGAATTTCATTATTGTAGATTTCCTTCTTGAAAAGTTGTTCAAAGTAATCAAACAACAAATCTGGAGTAACCAACTTAAAATCAGAATCGTCATACCCGCTTAAAAATGCAGAAAGTGTCGAATGTCCTTGTGCTGATAAGAATGTAAAAAGAGTTCTTTCGTTTTGAGCAATCTGCTCCGAAAGTCGCGGTAGAATAAAAATGCTGACCGGATGAAGCGGGTAGCAATCAAGCAGAAGTTTTTGCACCTCATCAGGCTTCATTTCATTAAACAACGGGTGCTTACTATATAGCGCAAACAGGTCGTCGATTTCTTTGCTATGACTTTTCTTAAAACGATTCCAATCAGCAGGTTTCTTCTTGATGACCGATGATATTATCTCATATACTTGTGTAAAGTTATTATTAAGCAAGACATGTTCAAATCGTTCCGAGATGCCTCGCCATCCATCTGTTTTCTGTTTTGGAAGTAGGTCAATATAATTCGCAATCTCTTTATGCGAAATTAGCATAAGGTGCATCTGCGTATCACCGCTTCTTGAGCACTTTTCCGCAAAATCTTGCAGCATTTTTGTGTCACTAACGCTTGCTGTAGATATATTGGCTTCAAGATACTTGCTAAACTCGTCGTACACAACATAGAGACCAGTCCATTTTGAAGTCCTTTTTAACGCTTTAGCAACACTTTCGTATAGGTCAACAACATCAAAACCTACAAAGGGATTAAAAATACTTCCGGCTGTCAATTCAGGATAAATCTGCTCAAATTGCCGGTACGCATTCACGTCGAAATCCTGTAATTTTTCAATGAATGCTTTGGTAGTTCCGTTTATTCCTTTTGCAAATGCTTTAAATGTTTGAGGATAATCTTTTTCCCATTTTTGAATCGTTTTTATTGCCGCCGCATAATTGGTTTCCGGCATAACATCCATTAGGTTATTATCGCTCAGGGTTTTCTGCAAGGAAAATATAAAGGCTTGATGCAAACTTGTGCTATTGCCAGAAATAACAACAGGCAACAACTTGACCTTTCCACTATAATAATTTTTCAGCAGCGCAGATAGGCGATTGTTTTCTTGGATTTTTTCATTTAAATGAACGAATAGGTCACGATTCTTTTTCATCAACAGGGACAGAATCGTAAGCACAATATGACTTTTGCCTTTTCCGTATGCACCAATTAGAATTCTAGCTCGATTAGTTGCACTATTCTGAGTACTTTCAAGGATATTTTCTAACAAAGACAACGACGATCTCGTTGGGATAAAATTCCCCAATTTCTCTGTATTATGCAAATCATATTCAATATTTACAGAATACTGGAAACCACTTGCAGTTTGAATCATTTTGCTCATAACATTAAGCCCTTTCATTTGCAATGGATTCGTAATACTTTTGAACGCAATCAATGTACTGTTGCTTTGGATGCTTAATTCTTACAACATCCAACCCTGCTGTTCTAATAATCTTCGCTTCGCCCAGCTTTTCAAGATTTCGTAAAACTTCAAGCAATGTTATAGAATCAAGATTAAAAGCCTTCCCAATGCTTTCGGGAGTCAACAGCAAGTCTTTCAGTTGAATTTCATCTATTCCACAGTGTTTCTTCTGAATTAGAGCTAGAGTAATCCAAGGGTTAAAAGGAAGATGCCCCAAAGTTAGTTGAAATTTCTGCAACCAAAAAGAAAAAGGTGGTCTCCAACTTGTAAATTTGGTTCAGCAAAAAAACACCAAGCA
>NZ_FQYM01000051.1 GCF_900141705.1 Fibrobacter sp. UWP2 | reverse complement strand
GAAAAGAGCATGAAACTACTTGACAATGAAGCGCTAATAGCCTAGATTTACACCAGTTGGAGACCTGGATTTTCAACTAAAAAAGGGACAAATTCAGAGATATTGGTCTAGGTTATTTCGACCATATATTTTTGTAAAGCCATCCCGCTTTCCCTTGTTATACCTTTCTTCTGCATACAATTTGCCCTCTCGATAAACACGCCGAACACCATCAACCTTATGGTCATAGATAGGAACTTCTTCTACAATCAAGCCTTTCTTGTCATATCTACGAGCAATCCCGTTTACTATACCAAGATGAAATGGAGCTTCAAATGCTAAAAAGCCCTCCCTAGCATACATTTTCACAAGCCCTTCGACGCATCCATTTTTTATGGGAAGCTTTCTATACACGGAGCCATCGTCATAATAATCCGTTTGTACGCCCGATGGTTCGCCATGTTCGTAAAAGAGTTCGCTCTTGACATTCCCGTTAGCATAAAAAGAGGCACTCCTACCTTCACGCACGTCGTCTTTGTAATTCTGTTCGGCAACAAGAATTCCGTTTTCATCATACTGCCGGCAAGGGCCATTTTTCTTGCCGCCGGAATATCTTGTTTCTTCCTTCAATTTCCCGGATTCGTAATAAGCTCTCTTTATTTCGTCAAGCATAATCTAATTATAAAAAAATATGCAGTATATCCCGTTCCAACATGTGAGTTTTGCCAGTACATGCCCAATTACCCTTTCACAGATAATCTTCGGAGAAACATACATTTGCAGATTAGCCCAGTGTCCTACCTTAGCGTTGGTGTCGTGACTAATCGCATATAAAAAGAATTCGGCCTCTTGGGCGCATATCCAAGACTTCTGGGTTTCCTCTAGTGAGAGTTAAGAGGGTCCCTTGCGGTGCGACTTCTTTCCAGCATCCTATATACTCTCTTTAATGGTGTGGAGCCCAGCCGAATTCACTTAAATTTTAGCAAAAAAATTTAAATCTTGCAAGTGAGTAACGGGCTATCATCCAACATTACGTATTTTTTTTCATCCTCTCGTAACTCAAGCATTCCGTCAAGCGGGAAATCAAAATGCACCTTTGCCCAACCGGTCACCATCGGTGATTTTGTCGCTACAAACAGTTGCACATTTTCAAGGGAACCACGCAAGGCAGAAATTGCAGCAAAGATTGATTCAAGAATAGATCCCTGCCAATCAGGGTGCAGGTTCGCTTCAACATCGTCCATCAAGAATGTCATTCTCGAATCATACGACATTCCCGCCACATTACATGCACGACAATGTTCAGAGTATACCCAAGTAAGGCAATAAGCCAAAGTCAAAATGCGGCGGATTCCCGAAGAAGTATGGAGTACAGGAACATTTCCGTAAGGCAACGCCACTGTCGGAATATCTCGAACATCATCAAGCGATATCCGTGTTGGCAAAGACAATCTTATTTTGAAATTTGATGGAGAAAGAGCCTCAAGAATCTTTTCGAACATGGCAAGTTCTTCACTTCTGCGATTCTGCCATTTGAGGACATCTGAAACAAGACCCTCGCATACAAACTTGCCGGATTTTTCCCGCCCATTCCAAATTTCATGCAAAGAAAGGGCTAGTGAATTTCCCTGTACAGAATCCGCAACGCAGAGGCCGCCATCCGCCCTTGCATAAAAGACTAATCCTGTATTGTCAAATTTGTCCGGCGACCAGGTCCATTCCTGTTCACTACGGTCAAATGAAGCCGAGTAATCCATATGGTCACCAGACGAATCCGACCCAATGCATTCAATTCTGGCTTTTTTGATAGACGTAACGGGCTCGATGGGCCATCGATGCGTCAAGGCAAACCACACGGAATCCAACAAAAAGGACTTACCTGTTCCGTTTGTTCCGCAGAGAATATTCAGACGCGGAGCGAACTCCATCGACAAATGCCTAAACACACCCAGATTTTCAATTACGATTTTTCTCAACATTTTCCGTCCATATTAAAAAGCAAAGAATCCCTACAACAGTCCAAATCCTTTGCTATGCGCGGGGATTGCGTAGTCAAAAAGAACTGAACCTGCGGGAAAGCCTTCTTGAGGCGCGATACCAAACCCGATTGCAATTCAGGATTTGTGTTTAGCTCAATTTCGTCTATCATGACAATCGCGGTCTTGTCAAACAGACTTGAAGCCTCAGGATTCGCCATCGTCAATCTTCGAGCAATGTCGCACATCAATGCCACATAGTTCATTTCTTCTTCCGGCAACAAGTCAAATGACAGTAAAGATCCGTTCTTTTCAACCATCAAAGAGAGCGTATCCCGCTTTACACGAAAATTCCTGTAACCGGGCAGGAGAACTTCAATTGCAGTACGGAATGCATTCAGTTGAACATCCCCCGTAAAGCCTTCGCCCGCATCCCGACGTTTCTCGTTTTCCAAGTCTTCACGTTCGCGAAGCCATCTGAAGAGCGAATGGAAATTTTCCGTTCCGCGCCTAAAACCATCAAAGGCATCCAATGGGTCCAACGCTTCGCTGTCATGAATTTGTAGCGGAACATCCTTCACAACACGATCGGCAGGATAGAAGGCCACCAAGAATAAATCCTGTTCCGAACCATCTGTTCGACGCCTCAACAGGCTATCTACGAAATCGTTCAATTCGCCTCGGTTTGCAGACCTACCAATCTTTTTGTCACAAGAGGATCGCTTTTTCAAAAGCGACCACCGAACCATTCGATTTTCGAATTCAGGTATTTGTACCGTCATTTCGAGGTAGCCGAATCCATCGCCACCGTCAATATCATCCAATTCAATCTGTATGCCGCGCCCCATGGGACTCATCAGTCGGGCAACATACCACGAAAGCAGATACCGCATGGCTGTAAGCACCGCAGACTTGGCTGCCGAATCTAGCCCGGTAAAGGCAACCATCCTAGATTCACCAAAATCCAAGTCAAGGTTCCGAATCCCTCGAAAATTCTCTATTTTAAGCGTCTTTGCAATCATCGTTTTAACTTTGGTACAGCCACATATTTTTCCTTAAAATATCTTTCCCACATCTCTATTATGTCCGGCCCCCTTACGCATTTTTCTCCATATCGTCTTTTACATTCGACACGCACCGTAGAGTTCCGATTAATTTTCTCAAAATCGCTGATAAACCGAACCCATAATGGATAATACTCTTCCAACAAAGCGTTTCGTTCAAACAGGTTTTCTGTACGCTGTATAATCTTTGAACGGTAAGCAAGCGCTTCCTTTCGATCAAAATAATCCTTCAAATATTTTTCAAACCCAGTCAGAATATACCTCTTTTTACCATTGAATATACCTTTTTTACAGGAATCGTGCAAGCGAGCATTTAGTCAGACCCCTAAGGCTATTGACTAAGCCCGCCAATTAAATTATATTTCAAATATGGTCAATTCTAAGGCAATCCTGTCAAATGACGGATGTTACATATCCTTCTCCTTTAACGGACGGACTATACGGTTCAAGGGGCCGTATAGCCTTGTCAAGATTGCAAAGGTGAAGGAATGGGACAACGGCTACCTGGTGGTCGATGCCGTATATAGCCAGAACAAGGACAAACTCGTCGAGGACTATATCGACCTGGTCCCCATCCTTGAAGACCTTTACATCGACCCGAAAATTTTCTTGCAACCGATAACATCCGTCGAGGTGGACAATGTCCGAGCAACAGCTTAATGAAATTACACAGCTCGTATGGGAAAAACACAGAATGGAGGTAACTAATGTATAAGCAAATTCTCTACTCGTTTCTTCTTTCCCTGTTGATTGTTTCCTGTCGTGGCGATAATTCTAGTAGTCCCAACATTGAAAATAGTTCAAATTCTCATAGTTCGGAAATTCCTTGCGATGCAACCAATGAGGGAACGATAATCAAGCCAGCTGATAGCGATGTAGAACACATCTGCAAAGGCGGCTCTTGGATTGCAATCAACAGCAGTTCATCCTCTACAAACAATGTCATTCTGAGCGCAAGCGAAGAATCTAGTTCATCAGTTAAATCAGTCATTCTGAGTAGTGATAGTGACGAGTTGTCCAGTTCGTCGTCCAGCAGCGTCATTGCGAGTGAAACGAAGCAATCTAGTTCGTCCGGTTACGACAACGACGATTCCTCCCCTTCTAGTTCAGAAGAACCTGTTGAATCTAGCAGTAGTGAAGAAACCAAACTCTATCTTTGCGAAGATGGTGAAACATATGTACTAGACCCAGCCAATTGTGAAAAAGAATCCTCTTCCTCTGTGGTAATTATTTCGTCGTCAAGTGATAATAAACCGAATTCTTCAAGTGGTGATGTTCAAGAATCTTCAAGTTCGGAGATGTCTAGCAGTAGCGAGAAAATAGATTCCTCTAGTTCCAATGTTGAATCAAGTAGTAGCGAAACGGCAACGCAGTCTAGTTCCGAAAATGTAGAAGAATCATCAAGTTCTGAAGAAATCGTAGAATCTAGCAGTAGCGGGATAAACGTAGTAAGTTCGTCGTCGTTAAATAGTGTTTATGATGCCGAAAATAATACTCTGACGGATTTACGAGATGGACAAGTTTACAAAACTGTAACAATAGGCTCACAGGTTTGGATGGCCGAAAATTTGAACTATCTTCCCGAGGATACGGTTGGTACCATATGGGCAGGCAAATCATTGTGCGGAGGAGGTAACTGGAAGAGCTTAGAAGAAGGTGATTGTAGCATTTTTGGAAGGCTTTATGAAGAAGACTTTACAAAAATGGCGAAATATATTGATAGTATCTGTCCAAATGGTTGGTCTCTTCCTTCTAAAAAACAATACGAAAATCTAATTTCCTTTTTAGGGGAGGACGCAAATAATAAAATGAAAATAGCTAACTCTAGTTATTGGAACATAAATGATTCTACGAACCAATCTGGCTTTTCAGCGATTCCTGCGGGTTATTATAGTTCTAAAGGGTTTAATTATCTAAATAAAGAAGGTGTTTCTGTTGCGTCATTTGCTTTTGTCAGTACAGGTTCAAATGCTCGCAATGTAATATCTATTCAGGATGACGAATCTGATTTTTGGTGGAGTTCATTTAATAATTACCATTACATGTCCGTTCGTTGTATAAAGGATTAATTTGTAATTGATGTTGTGTAATATGAAACAAGAGACTTTAGATACAGATCTAGACGATGCGTCCACTCTTGATAAAGAGGTGGACCACCCTATTTATCCGGCTCAGGTAAAAATCACCCGAGATCAGTTCCCTTTATTGCAACTTAAGCGAAAAGCAGAACCTGAAAGAAATGAACTTATTATAGATCCAGATTTTCAAAGACTTTTTGTTTGGAGTCCCAAGCAGAAGTCCGAGTTGATAGAATCCATTTTGATGGGGATACCCCTACCTGTTATCTATTTATTTGAGCAGAATGATGGTCGATTGCAGGTTGTTGATGGTCGGCAACGCTTGACTGCTATTTTTCAATACATGAATAATGATTTCCCCCTTACAGAATTAAATATTCTTATTGGAGAAAAGGGAAAAAGATTTAAGGATCTTTCTTTTATCATGCAGGGGAAGATAGAAGATTTTCAGATGACCATATATCGTATTCAGCCTCCAACTCCAGAAAAGGTCAAATTTGATATTTTTGACAGAGTGAATCGTGGTGGTGTCAAGTTAAACCACCAGGAAATGAGAAATGCTTTGCATCAAGGGAAATCAACGGCCTTGCTTAAAGAGTTGGCTGAATCTAAAGTTTTTCAGGACGCTATTGACAAATCCGTCAAACCAGAAAGAATGAAGGATCGCTATATTATTCTAAGGTTTCTTTCGTTTTACATGTATTATCAAAAATGGCCTGAATTGAACAAACTTGAATACAAAAGTGATATAGACGATTTTTTGGGCGACATTATGGATATTATCAATTCTTTCAATGATGAAAAAATTTCTTTGCTAAAATCTATATTTACTGATAGCATGACAAATAGTTATTCCGTTATGAAAGAAGATGCCTTCCGCTTCAAAAATAGCAGTGGAAAGAGATTGCCAATCAATATGGCTTTATTTGAATCATTGTCATATTTCTTTTCTAGTAAAAAAATCGATTTTCTGGCTAGAAAAGAAGAAATTTTAGTCCGCTTAAAAGAACAAAAAGATCTATTCTACCATTCGGATTTTTCGAAGCAAGTAGATAGCTCAACAAGGGTTAATGAACGTTTTAATGCAATTATTGCATTGCAAAGGGAGTTCGAACATGATTGAATCTCTGACAATTTCTGATTTTAAATGCATTCATTCGGCTAATTTTCAGTTTAAAAACCTGAATGTAATAACAGGTGTCAATTCTTCTGGTAAATCGTCTATTATACAATCTATACTGCTTTTTTCTGATGTAATAAATGACGATTCAAAGCTGTTCGAAAGATGGTCCTTTGATTCTGTTCACAACAGATATTTTAATGCCAAAGCGATAGAAATTTCTTTGAATGGAATCAAGGTTACAATGGATGATGAAGTTGTTGAATGCCCGGAAAAGAAGATTCCATTTAAAAAAAATAGAGAATTTTTTTACCTTTCAGAAAATCGTTCTGGACCTAAAACATTTGAAAATATTACCAAATCAACAGAAATTGGCGATGAAGCTGAATATGTAATGAGTTCTTACTTTAAACATCAAAACGAACCTATAGAAGATAAACTAATCTCTGAAGAAGGTGTTCAGACTTTATCCTTTAATGTTGATTACTGGCTAAAGAGAATATTAAACGATTCTTATGTTAATTTACATGTCGAAAAAGTATCTTCTGAAAAACTGAAAGTTTCTTATGGATTTGGTGAATTGGATAACCTTGAACCGACTCAATTAGGTGCAGGTGTAAGCTATATTGCCAAGGTCATTATTGTTTGTTTACAAGCTAAGCCAGGACAAACGGTTATAATTGAAAACCCTGAAATTCACCTCCATCCTGCAGCACAGTCAGAAGTAGGTCATTTTTTAGCCTTTATAGCTTCGAAGGGTATTCAGGTTATTGTTGAAACTCACTGCGAACATTTAATAAATCGCATCCAATATGAGGTTTTCCGAAAGAATTTTCTTTCGGAAAATGTTTGCTTATTCTATAAACCCTCGTACAAAGAGGATTTTCAAAAAATAAATATTGAATCAACTGGTCATTTTGCAAATGGCTTCCCATCTGGATTTTTTGATGCGTCTTTGTCTCATTTGTTGGAAATAGGCTGATTGTTATGAATCCTCAACTTGTTCTTAGTGATGAATTACTACGATTATATTTAGATATTGGGTCAATGCCGCCTGATGAAGCATCCCGTTCTAGGGTACAGAACCTCTTTTCATTTTACAAACCTCATTTAGCCAATAAAGCGCAGTATCAGCGCATAGGAAAAGAGATGTCTCCTGAACTGGAAGCTAGTTTATTGAAAAGTGGTATTTCATCAGATTTATCTCTTGAAGATATGGCTACAAAAACAACTTTGAAGCTTATTTTGAATGAGAGTAGGAATGATTTTCCTTATGTGAACATAAGTGGTAATGAAAAACTGCAATTGAATTACACTGGTTCCTTTTTTAAAGAACCAAGAGAAAAATGTATAGCACATTTAAAATCTTTGTTTCAAAATGCTATGAGCATACAAGTATATGATAAATACCTGTATGTGACAGACAGACCGGCAAAGGATAATATGGAACTACTATCGAATATTCTCCGCTTAATGGATGAATCTGCATGCAGAACACTCACTGTATATGATTCCAAGCCATCTATAAAAATGGGATTGGAGAGAATTGCTCAACATTGCAAAAGAACTTTTCCAACAATTACAGTTCGTATAGTGCCGTCGTCAGCATTCATAGAGAAACACGATCGTTATTTGATTGTCAATTCGAGTAGTGGCAAAGTTGAAATATTATTATCTAGCGGCTTTGAGAACCTTTTCGACAATTCCAAAGATTTTACCTATATGATTCGTCCAATTTAAAATTAACATTACAGAGTAAGGAGTATTCAAATGCCCAAAACAATTCTCTTTTGGCCCGATGTTTACAAGGAACAGGGACACTGGCTACCCACGTTGAAATGGGCAGAAGATATGCTCAAGAACGGTCACACCGTTAATTATATGGGAATCGTTGATTGCGAGGGTGTTGTCAAAGCTTTCCCGATTGCCATTAACGGTGCGGTCACTTCTTTTCCCTATTCACGGATTTTTGAAAACATCTATCCGCTGGGCTACACAACAGAAAGCCACACTAGCCCCAATGAACGTTGGCGTCCTGACCATATCTGGGCAATCGCATATAGTGCGTTAGGGGAAGATTTGGCCAAGTACAAGGACAAATTAAATAAAGACTTGTATGAAGATGCTCTGCATTTTTACCAAACAATGACAAATGTCAATCCCGACTTGCTCGTCTCGGGTTATTTTACATCCTTAGAAAGTTTGCTTATCCACAAAATTTATGATGTGAATGTCGTTATTACCACGACATATTTAAGACATCCCAGCGAAGACCCTGCCATGCGTGCAATACAGAATTTGATGGCTTTTTCGCCGACGGAATTTTTTAAGTTGGTGAATCTTTGTAGATATGGCGATTTAAAACAGGCTGCATTGGACGCTGAAGAAGACTTTGTTGACTTGTTACAAGATCCTGAAATTGATATTGAAGATTTTGTAGAGGACCTACAGTATTTTGACGAACTGATTCCTTGTCCTCGCGAATACGAATACACACATTACAACCCTGGTGAAAAAGTTCACTATGTGGAACCCTGCATTCTGGATAGGGATTTGAATTCTTCGACAAACAGTGTCTTAGATTCTACTGTAATAGGCGCAGGCAATAAAAAATTAATTTTTGTAACAGCCGGTTCACAGGTTCTCGATTACGAGGGTAAGGCCCGTCATCTATTCCATTGCATGTGCGAGGCCATGCGTTCTGCGGAGTTGAACGACTATCGCTTGGTTCTGGGCGTTGGTTCGAAACTAATAAACGATTATGAATGGACTGAATTTAAGAACCAGTCCAACATTATCTTTGCCAGCTGGGTCCCGCAGCGAGCGATTCTTTCGGCTCCGAACTTAGAATTCGCCCTTATACATGGCGGCCTTGCGACAATCAAGGAATGTGTCTATAACAACAAGAAATTCTTGATTCTTCCCTTGGGTAAAGACCAGATTGACAATGCCATGCGGCTTCGTAAATACGGCATTAACAACATGGTTCCTGTGGAAAGTATCACACCGAAGGTGTTGATTGACGCCATCGTGAACTTGAAATCAGATAGAAAAACTTTGGAAAATCTATCGAAGTTAAGCGAAGTCTTCCAGAGTGTTGAACGGGAAAGTCCTGGTAAACAGGTGCTGTTGGATAATTTGAATTCGTAAAGAAACCCTACTGTCTATAAAGAAACACCCCGCCACTTTTGAGTGACGGGGTGTTTCTAATTTACCTCAAAGGCCCGCAGGGCCGCACTCATGCCTCAGAGCGAGCATCGCGATCGAGCTCATACCCCAAATCCCGTTGGATTAGTTCGCCTGTGGAATTGTAGATGTTTTCGCCGAGATAATAGGTAACGTATATTTTCTTTCGCAAATTCCACTAAGGGGGTAAAAAAATAGGATGTTCCAATTTTTAGATTTGAAATAACCACAAATCAAACACAA
>NZ_FQYM01000050.1 GCF_900141705.1 Fibrobacter sp. UWP2 | reverse complement strand
TTGCTTGGTGTTTTTTTGCTGAACCAAATTTACAAGTTGGAGACCACCTTTTTCTTTTTGGTTGCAGAAATTTCAACTAACTTTGGGGCATCTTCTGTTTTCGCGGCTTTGTTCCTGAACAAAACCGCTTCTACAAAAGTTCAAGCACGATTGTTCACGGACAAAAGTGCTTCTACAAAAGTAGAAGCACCTTTGCAAACGGTCAAAGCCGCTTGTATAAAAGTTCAAGGGCTTTTGCTCACGGACAAAACGGCTCCTACAAATGTCCAAGCGTTTATACACAAGTGACAAAGGCGCTCCCGCAAAAGTTGGAGCACCTTTGCTCACGAGCAAAAGTGCTTCTACAAATGTTCAAGTGCTTTCGCACATGAACAAAACTGCATCTATAAAAGTTGAAGCGCCTTCGTTCTTGGACAAAACAGCCTCTACAAAAGTAGAAGCGCCTTCGCTCTCGGACAAAGCCTTTTCACAAAAATCCCCCCTTCTTGGAGCTAAATCATACCACCACTACCGGTTTAAGGTTCTCCATCTTGCATTATAGTGCCCAAAACAACTGACATTATCTATATTTCTTATGACTACATTTTTATGAAAAAAATTGATATTCAACAGTTGTTGATTGCAATAAAAAATAAGAACTTCAAAAATGTCTGAGTGCGATATCAAGGTGTTGACATTCTCACTAAAATAGTTTATTTTATAAAATAGCTAAGGAAACATTAATAATGGACATTGCCAAGCAAATTGTGGATCAACGAATTCTTGGGCTTATCAAAGAGAACCCAAGTATTTTTACGGAATCCGAGGAAAAGAACATTTCTAAGGCGTTTCTCATGTTGGGCGTGTCGGCTTATTTGGACCTTGACATTCCTGACACGCTACAATACATTACGGAAGGGCGGAATGATGGCGGTTTTGACGCGGCCTATATTGTTGATGGTGCTGACATGCAGCTTAATGTCATTCTTTTCCAATCCAAGTATACACGAAACTTGGACTCTGATACAAACTTTCCTGCAAATGCAGTTGAAAAGGCTGTAAACACAGTAAAGTGCGTTTTTGACCCGTCGGCGCACATGGTTTTAAACGAACAAAGTCAAACAAAAGTCAATGAAATCCGCTCTCTCATTCTTGAAGGTCATATTCCATACGTGACTTTCGTCATGCTAAACAACGGCTTGAAATGGGATGAAACGGGTGATAGCTACATCAAGAACACCTTTGGCAATCAACCCCAAGTAAAATTTGTTCACTACAACCATACAGACATTGTAAAATACGTAACAAGCCCTAAAAAAATAAATACGCAACTAACCTTGTCTGGTGCGGCGATCCAAGAAAACTTTAATTACAAACGGGTCATTCTCGGAAAGATTCCCGTAACAGAGGTTTTCTCTCTTTTTGAACAATATGGCGATTCTCTCTTAGAAAAGAATATTCGTCGATACTTGGGAAAGAATGCTGTCAACAACGGGATTGTAGAGACGCTTCTTGACGCCCAAAAGAAGCAGAATTTCTTTTTTTACAACAATGGGTTGACGCTGGTCTGCGAAAAATTTGCATATAATGGATTGCAACAATCCAACTGGATTGTCAAACTCGATTCACTGCAAATAATCAATGGTGGCCAGACCTGTAAAACGATATACCAAACGATAAAGGAAAATCCAGCATTGGATTTTTCCCAGATCTTTGTACTCGTTCGAATCTACGAACTTAGCGATGACGAACAGACGATAAGAGATATTACTTACGCCACCAACAGTCAAAACCCTGTTGATCTTAGGGATTTAAAAGCCAACGATGAAAAGCAAACCTTGTTAGAAAAAGGGGCTGCCGAATTAGGATTCACATACAGACGCAAGCGTGATTATAGTACTGCGATAAACGCAATCCCGTCAACGGTCGCGGCGGAAGCCATTCTTTCTGTATGGCGTAACAAACCTCATATAGCAAGGTATAGAAAGAACGACCTTTTTGGTAGTTATTTTAATGAAATTTTTGGCAATGTAAATGCCGCTCAGATGATTGTCGCTGTGCAAATTTTCAGATATTGTGATGCGATAAGGAAGCATCATTCCGGCGAACCCAATTGTGATGCGATTAGACCGTTTGAAACACACTTTATGTCTAACATTGTGGGTAAATTGCTTCTAGAACAGAAACAGATTGAATACAAGAATATTGATCATAGAAATTTTCATGCCATTCTTTCGTTCTTTGATGAGAATAAACTAAATTTAATTACACTCGGTGAAACTCTTCTCTACAAAATGCTCAGCGAGTATTTTCAGAAAGAAGCTATTAACGAACTGGATGGAAGAACCATTGCGACTGCATTCAGACGTTACGATTTGCTCGAACGATACATAACAAATCCCACTTGGTGGAATTCTCACAAATAGAATAAAATTGAATCAGTATAATAAAAACGAGTGAAGAAATTCTTCATTCGTCTTTAATTTAAAAACTAATCTATATCGCAAAGAAATTCTGTTGGCGAATCGTTCCAAGGTTTCGCTTGATAACTTTTTGAATATACGGTATAATTATTTTCAATTGCCTTACCAATTTCATTCGCCTACGGCTCACAGCGCACTTGCCGCACTGCACGCAAGCGTCCGGATTCCAACTCGGGATGTTGAGGGCGAGGTCGCGCTTTTCGTACTTGGTGGTAGCGGTCGGGAACACGCCGTCGCAAGGCATCTTGGAGACGGGGAGGAACTCGCCGTTGCCCTTGATGATTTCGGCAGTGGGGGAGTAGTCTATGGGCGTTCCCCACTGGCGTGGGTCGGGCTATATTCTGGGGGCAATCGGCTTCGCTTACGCTTGCCGCTCACCTCCCAGAACCAAGCCCCGCTGGCGGGTCTTGTCCTCAAGCGGTCACAATCCCTAACGCGATTGCAACAGTTAACAACATATTTAAAGAATTGATACGAAAAATTTACCAAATGCGTTGACAACATGTTAAAATATTGCTACGTTGTCGTTTCCTTGAAAACAACAAGAGGAAAACTTGAAACAGTTACATTCTTATATTTTTGCCATTCTTTGTCTATTAGGGCTAGATAGCGCTTTTGCTCTTAATTTCCCGTATTCTGAATGGAGTCTTGCAAATTACGAAGGGGCGTATGCGACCTTTAACGAGGGCTTTGTTTCTGTAGCCAATGGTGGCTCGGACTATTGGCATGTTCAACTGACCCGCAGCAATATCGAATTACAGGCTGGCAAGACATACGAAGTCAAGTTTTACCTACAGGGTGTTAGTGCCCGCCGCTATGTAGAAGTTCGCATCGGGCGCGATGGTTTCCCTTATGATGCTTTCGCCGAATTCGGTGAAGTTGCGGCGACCGTAAACGGACGGACTGTAACAAAGACTTTCACGATGCAGTCGGGCAATGTCAGCAACGCCCGATTTGAATTCAATCTTGGTAAAAATTCCGGGACGGTTTATCTTTCTGATGTCAGTCTGAATTGCCTTGACTGCGGTTCGAACCAAAATATAAGCGGAAACAATTCTTATGCAACATCTGCAAGCGATTGGGGATACGTTGTCGTTGCCGACATGGTCGATTTCCGTGATAATTCCATGTCTTTGGGCGATGTATTCGGTCAAAATCTTGAACTTGGGGTGGATTCCAAGATTTACGGTAATGTCGATGCTTCGAGCCATTGTTTCTTGCGTGAACGGGCGAACATCAGCGGTGATTTGCGTTATACTAGCCAATGCGAGGAACAAAACGGTGTCGTAGCCAAGACAAAGAGTGCGGCAACTCTATCAAAGCCTATTGTCGGAATTCCAAACATCGTTGCAGGGGTGACTCCAGTCTCTGTTGGACTTGACCAAAACGTTACAGTATCGCCGAATAATTACGGTGCGTTCTATGCCAATGCAAGATCCAAAGTTCATTTCTCTTCTGGTTCTTATACTTTCCAGAATATCTTTACGGAACCTGACGCCGAGTTTGCGTTTGACTTGACTTCCGGCCCGATTACAATAAATGTCTTGGGAAATGTCCGCTTCGGCGACCGCAACACGTTCTCCATTACGGGCGGAAACCCCAGCGAAATTTTATGGAATGTCGCCGGCGAGAATGTCGATATGGGAACGGACGGCTTGTATTTTGGAAAATTCGTCGCACCGTCCGCATTCGTTCGCATTCCGTCGCGATCGCACCTTGTCGGAGCCGTGTATGCCAACAAATTCCAGATAGAGCCGCAATCTACGGTTTCTCAGGAACCTCGGGCAACCGAAATCTCCCACAGCGAAGAACATTTCGGACCGTTCTTTGAGCCTGGAGTGTTCCGCTATGTTTCACAGTTGCCGCTTTCCGCGTCTGCTATCGAAATGTTTGTCTATGCGGATAACGCCCAATTCAAGGTGAACGGCGAAACATCGACAACGGTCGAACTTCCGTCTTCTAATGTAACCGCAAACATATCGCTGACCAGGAACATGATTTCGGGGTTCCCCGCCGAAGCGTTCAGTAGCAGTTATGTATTCAATTTTACCAAGAGTGCAAACTACCGCATCTACTGGAATCCGCAGACCCAGTGCAAGCAGGGTTGCGACGGTACTACCGCAGCGACTGCCGTGGGCGACTTCGCGACTGTTCTCGAAACAGCCAAGGCGACAGGCCGCGAAATTAACATGGCGGGTGGCGTTTGGAATGTGGCCGACAACTTTACGGACGGCATTGTTCCTTGGAAAGTCGGTTTTGAACTGGTCGGATACAAGGGTGACATTTGGGATTTGAATTCTGAAAAAGATCTCCCGCTTTTGAACATGGGCGGAAATACTCATGTGGAAATCGAAGGTCGTTCTCCACGCAGCATTATCGGCCTACGCCTTGAAAATGGATTCAATGCCGAAAACGGTGGAACAATCCATTCCGACAACCAGAAACTGCTTTTGAAAAACATCGTTATCGCAAAGTCTAAATCAAACAAAAACGGCGGAGCCTTGGCAACAAGTGATTCCTTGTATCTCGAAACAACTCACTTCACACAGAATACATCGAAAGGAAATGGCGGCGCAATCTCTGCTCAGGGAGAAATCAGCATGCTGAATGTAATCTATTTGAGCAATACGACTGCTCTTAACGGTGGAGCCATAAATCTTTTAGGTGGCAACACCTACATCGGCAACGCAATTTTCTATGACAACCATGCTGCGGACAATGGCGGTGCAATCAACAATGATGGCGCAACCCTAAACCTTTGGAATGCAACATTCTTCGCAAACGGTGCTACGACAAAAAATGGAGCAATATCAGGCAAGGCTAAAGGCTCTATAGGCAACAGCATTTTCTGGAAGAATACAACGGCAACATGCACAGGAGAGTGTGCAGAAGAAGTTGTCGCCGGCTATAGCGCAACAAATTCATCTTTCTCGAAAAACTACATAGGAACAAACATCTACATCGGCGACCCCAAACTCGCAAACGAAAATAATCCAGCCGGCGAAAACGAATATATGAATTACGATGCAGGAATCAATCTTGATCAAAAGTCAAACCTATTGAAAGCTGGCGTAAAGAACAATTTCGCTCCACAATACGACATTGTGGATATGGAACGTGAAGATGACGCAATTGCTTTGGGCCCTTACGCAAACGCAATGCCGTCAAAGAACGCAACATTTGGTGTATTGGACGAAGAAGGAAACGTGGTGGCGAAAAAGCCTGCTATACCTTTGATTAGCGCCGTAATGGGCACCTATCATAGAAAGTATCTTATGCATTCACCTTATGCTAGAGTTTGGAAAGCAACAATCGACAGAAATAAGAAAACAAAAAAATTAAAAAAAGCCCGCGTTAAGTTATGGGTTAAAGATAAAGATGGAAACAAACGCACCGAAGATCCCGTTGTTGAATTTGATGTTTTCCGCAATGGTGATGAAAACGGTCAATGCGTTTTCCAAACAATGACAAAAAATGAAGGCAAGCCAATATTATTTTCCAAGCGTTTGAAGGATGCTGGCGAGTATGACGAGGCTATTGTAATTTACATGGGCGCAGTTACAGATTACTTCTATTACGAAGCAAAGGAGAAGTAGATTATTATGATGAAAGTTTTAAAATTCCTTTTTACATCGCTCTGCGTTTTAATTTTACAAGCTTGCGACGATGACGGTTCTGCAAGCGATAACGTAAATCCAACCCCTCGATGTGAGGAAAACGATCCAAATTGTTACAAGCTAAGTATCAAAGACATTATCCCTTATGAAGGGGAATATGATTTTGAAACCTATGGGAACGGTGAAGTTGTAGAATTTCATTGGAAAGAAACATTAGCGTGGTTTCTTGAGTCAGACAAGCATGAATACGGTTATGATAGAGACCCATATTCTAATTTTGACTATGAAGAAGCTGCATTCCGCGGGAAGGACGTGTATCTTTCTGTAGAAACAGGTAAAACAGCCTATGTAAAAATTAGAATAGACAAAAATTCGTCTGAAGATTTTCATTTGTACAAAATTAAAGAAAATGGAGACGTAGAAAAGAAAGACCTCGTTTCCGCAAAAGATATATGTAAAAAAACAGATTGTATTGATGATATCCCATTATCTTCTGGAAATTATGTAGTTTTCAACGGGGACGAAAAATTGGAAAGGTATTTGCATATAATTCCTTATCCAAAGGATTCGTATAAAGAAGTTTTATTCGTTAAACTTGGAAACGAAGATGCTGTCGGTTGTCTGAATGATAAGGGGAAAACTGGTTGCTATACAAATGGCGACGTTATGACGAGATTTAATACAATAATGTCTCAAGCAGTCGTTAATGCAAAGTTTACAGATGTCACTCCATCAGAGGTCAATCTCAAAGATAGTAAAAAAGGATTTGAAGATAAATTATGGGTTGACTTGACAGAAAAAAGAAAAAAACAAATCGAGATATTTGATGACGAAGGAAAAAAAGTTATTGGACATAAAAAAATAGAATATCCTATCGTAAACGATCTTTATGAAAAAATAAAATACACAAATAAATATGGTTGCGGGAAAGAATACGATGAACTGACCGAAGCCGCCAAATTAAGTGATCCTGTAAAAGATGTTTACAAAGAAGCCTATAACAATTACAACACTAAAGTAAACGAATATAATGATGCGCTCATTAAAGAATGTACTTATAAAGAAGGACAATATGTAAACTGTTCTAGCAAAATCACAACCTTAAAAGAAGAACTAGACGAACTCGAAAAAATACGCGACGATGCAGAAACAAATTATGGACCGTTAATAGATGATTATAACAGCAAAGTCAAAGCTTTCAATAACGCTTATCAGGATGCACGGGAAAAACATTTCGCCTTAGGAATAAATGAAATGCGAATAGGTTGGAAGGTTGAAGGCTTTACAAATGAAGTGTATGAAAATCTCAATGCCGTCATCAATTTGTGTCAAAAAGAAGAAGAAAGCGGACCCATAGGAATCGGAGATGATGATGTAATATGCAATAAAAAGGCAAATTCCTTATCCATGAGATTATATAATGATTGCTCCAAAAGCAGCATTCCGGTACAAATGAAAATCGGAACCTACAATAAAGACGAGGACTCTTTTTTTGCATCTATATCAGGCGCTGGATCTTTTGACCGAAAGTGCATGTATTTTGTCTATGCAGATGTATTTCCTTTTGTTCCTGATGATGCACAAACGGCCCAAGTCACAATGTGTGAATACAAATCTAAAGCAAATAAAGCTGTAATAGGCGGACTTGTTTGGGGCGCACATTTAAACGGCGATGCATCTTTAAATACCATTGTTCACGAAATAGGGCATTCATACGGATTAACAGACTTATACATCGCTGATGACGAGCCAACGTTCGCAGCAACATATACCAGTATGTACAACACATTTGCCTTTGATGAGGGAAATATTATGTTTTGGAGAATACCTTCTGGGCAGCGCATACGTTATAGGCCTTTATTCGTTGTTCAAACCGGAAAAAACGAGCGCTACAGTTTAAATCACAACGATTTACCTCCATACGCAACAGAAAATCAATGGGAATGTATTCGCAACAGTGAGAAATGTTTTAAAGATAAGTAGGTCATTTATGAAAAATACAAGAATAACCTTCATCACTCTATTTATTCTAATTGTAGCATCTTTTGCTGCAAACGATAAATTGTATGAAATGGATGGAACAATGGTTGGTCCTTCCAACAAAACTAAAGGCCCCAAAGCCTTGGCAAAAACAAATCACGATATAGGAAAAAACAATAGTATTTTAGAACAAATTTATAACAACCCAGATACCATTCACATCTCATTGAAAGATTCAATTCATTGGCTTGAAATGGAGAAAAATACAAATTACACAATCTGTATAGATGGCGCAAATGATGGCCTATGGAAAGGAAACGATTTCTCATATAAAAAAGAGCTTAATTGCATTCATTTAAATTCAGGGAAATATGTCAAAAATGGGAAAATTTGGTACACGACCAAATTGGGTAGTGTTTACACATTCAACATTCTTGTTGGGATGAAATATATAGATTTGTCAAAGCAGGATCACCTTCTCGGATATTCTATGGTTAATATTAGCACCAATCAATACGGGCAAATACACGATCGTGATCCAGCAAGATTCGAAAAAATAAACAAAGTTCTTGCTGTAGATGTATATAAAGTGACAGAATGTGAATTTATCCAAGTTTTATGGGATTCAATTCCATCACAGACAAACGACAAATATCCTGAAAATTATAATTTTTGGATCAAAAAAAAGAAGGAGATGAATAAAAATGATTTATGCGATATTCATGATTCTGCTGCAATTCGTGTATTTCTATACAATGCCTTTATTTATGCGAATAATCGTAGCATAAGAGATGGCTTGCAGCCAGTTTACACTTTAAAGATAGACAATAATCCAGACAATTTTTCAACCAACAAAAAAAATAGTGATTTTTACATTAAAGGATACGCTTTTTTCAAATCAAATGCTGATTGGGATATGATTTTTGTAAAAATCAACAAAAAAGCTAATGGTTATCGCCTACCTTATTATGACGAATGGATGGCGTTAGCTAGAGGCGGTAACAAAAAAAATTACGCCAACATTTGGGGTGGCATAAAAGATTCCAATTTAGCAGCACAATATGCTTGGTTTGGAAACCGTAATTCTGATGATCCAATATTTGCAAGAAGCGACGAGTGGAAGAAAGAATCATGCGGAGAATGGAAACAAAATTCTCAACCAGTTGGAATGCTGAAGCCTAACGCATTTGGACTCTATGATATGATGGGATTGGTATGTGAAAATGTCATATTGGAGAATAAAAATCTATACGATTACGAAAGATTTACAACATGCAAAGGTGGCTTTTTGACTGATTCACTTGAAAATATGAATCTCAGTGCACATTGTGATGCAAGAAATGGAGCAGTAAAAACCTTTCAAGGATTACGTTTAGTAAGACAACTTAAGTAATATCAAAAAAATCTCGGGCATCTAATGGTCGAGATTTTTTTCATTTAACATTCCATCTGCAAATAGACAAATCGAGGTGGCGAATTTCCGCCTACACCTATTTTACTACCGATTCCCTTTGGCTCTGTTATGCGACTTGCAGAGCATTTCGCAGTTGGCACGGTCGGTTGCGCCACCCTTGCTCCATGCGGTTACATGGTCAGCGTCCATTTTGGCGAGCTTCCTGAACTCTGCGGCCGTCGCAAGTTCGGTCTCATCAAGTACGTGATGGCCCTCATGAACGGCGCTCGCCTCGGCATTGCCGCCCAGTCCGTGGGTATCAGCCAGATGGCTTACAACGAAGCTCTCGCCTACGCCAAGGACCGTAAGCAGTTCGGCCAAGCTATCGTGAACTTCCCGGCTGTGTACGAGGTAACGTATATTTTCTTTCGCAAATTCCACTAAGGGGGTAAAAAAATAGGATGTTCCAATTTTTAGATTTGAAATAACCACAAATCAAACACAA
>NZ_FQYM01000049.1 GCF_900141705.1 Fibrobacter sp. UWP2 | reverse complement strand
TTGCTTGGTGTTTTTTTGCTGAACCAAATTTACAAGTTGGAGACCACCTTTTTCTTTTTGGTTGCAGAAATTTCAACTAACTTTGGGGCATCTTCGACAAACGTGCGGGAGCCTTCTTCAGAAAGAGCAAAAGTATTCTGAACCCACTTATACATTTTCGCCTCCTTCATTATCCTTGGAATTGTCGAGGGTCCATGTGACGGACTGCTGGTATTCGGCCCACATCTTGGCATAAATGCCGTTCTTTTCGAGTAATTCGCTGTGCGTTCCGCGTTCAGCGATTTCGCCATCTTCGACAACGATAATCTGGTCGGCATTCACCACGCTTGTAAGCCTGTGAGCGATCATCAGAACGGTCTTGCCTGCGGCCAGTTTGTGCAAAGCTTCTTGAATCAAGCGTTCGTTTTCTGGGTCAGCAAAGGCGGTCGCCTCGTCTAGCACCACGATGGGAGCGTTCTTCAAGATAGCGCGCGCAAGCACCACTCGCTGCTGCTCGCCACCCGAAAGATAAGTTCCCTTGCTCCCGATAACGGTATCGATGCCGCCCGGCAACTTGTCGATGATTTCGCGGCACTGCGCAAGGTCAAGAGCCTTGTTTACCTGCTCGAGAGTCGCGTCGGGCATGCCGTAGCGAACGTTATCCAAAATGCTCATCTTGAAAAGGCGCGTATTCTGGAACACGAACGAAACGTTCTTCATCAGTTCCTTCGGGTCAATCTGCTTGACCGGAACACCGCCAATAGTAATTTCGCCGCTATCGACATCGAAGAAGCGCGGCAGGAGTTTTGCGATCGTACTCTTGCCACCACCCGAAGGCCCGACAAGTGCTACCGTGTGGCCCGCCGGTACCGAGAGCGAAATGTCGCTCAATACCTGCTTGTCGGTATCGGGGTAGGTGAAGTTCACGTTCCGGAATTCCACATCGAACTTTTCCATCGGTACCGGATTCTCGCAAACCACCAAATCTTTGGTACGGGCAATATCGTTGATGCGGTCAATGGCAATGCCCGCCTGGTTTGTAGCGTTGCTCAGGTACATGCTGCGCATCACGCACTGCGAGAATAGCGGCGTCACCAGCACGTAAATCATCATGTTTACGATGGTGAGTTTTACATCGCCGTCGTTACCGATGATGAGCGCTGCAGTCGGCACCAGGAACAGCACGAATCCGTTCACGAGAATCGTGTAGATGCAATAAGGAACCTTCCAGTTGTCGGAATAGGCAGTCACCATCTTGTGGTAGGTCGCGATGCTGTTGTAGAAACTCTTGAACGAAAAAATGGTCTGCTGGAAAACCTTGACTACGGGTATCCCGCGCACGTATTCCACCGCTTCGGAGTTCATTTCTTCGAGGGCCTGCATGTAGCGTTCCATGAACTTGGTTCCCCTGCGGCCAAGGGTGCCTAAAATGAACATGGCGTATGCGATAGGCACCAAAGAGGCGAGGCCAAGTCGCCAGTCAAAGCTGAACATCATCACGAGCGCCACGACGGGAATCAAGATGGTGCTCGAAATGTCTGGCATCTGGTGCGCAATGAAGGTGTGCGTAATCGCGGCGTTGTCGTCAATAATCTTGCGGAGTTTGCCGGTCGGGTTCTTGTCGAAAAATCCGAGAGGGGCGCTCATCAGTTTTTTCATGGCAAACCGACGCAGGTCGCCTTCGAGCCTGAATGCAACCATGTGCGAGCAGGCGAGGGCTGCGAAGTAGAGCAGAACGCTTGCGACCGAGGCGAGAACCGCTCCGATGGAATAGTCGAAAATTTTGATGTTAGTCATGTTGCCGCCAGAGATAACCTCGCGGACAATCAGCCACATCAGTAAAAACGGCACGAGCCCTGCGATGGCGCTCAATGCCGAGAGAATCAATGCTAGCGGGAACAGCGGTCTTCGCGAGCCCATGTATGCGTAGAGTTTAGAGAATGTCTTTTTCATAATTATGCGACGTTTGTCATCCTGTATTTTTTCCTGTATTCCTTCGGGGTCATGCCCATCACATCCTGGAAGGCGTGGGCGAACTTGCTCCCGTTATTGTAACCGACTTCACCTGCAATCTCGAGAATCCCGCGGTCGCACTCGCGAAGTTGCTTGGCGGCCAGTTTCATGCGCTCGCGGCGAGCGTAAGTGAATACCGGCAAACCGAACACGTTCTTGAAGCAGAGCTTCATTGCGGTGGGCGGCATGTCAAACTTGTCGGAAAGTTCCTCAATGGTAAAATGACTATCCATGTTCTCGCAGATAAACGAACGGATGCAGTAAATCTTTTCTATTTGGAGTGAAGACAGATTGCATTCGCGGCACACGTATTCGCGCTGCTGGTCAAGATTCTTCAGGGTCAGCAAAAGTTCCAAAATAGCGAGTTTTCCGTATTCGACCATCGCCGATTTGGACTTGTTTTCGACCTTCTCGAAGGCGTGTGCCACCTCTTCCTTGGTGTGCACGATAAACGGTCGGCCCGGACGGCACATTTTTTGTGCAAGAGTCCTGATGTCAAGCGCAAAACCTGCGAAATGATCCTGGATGTACTTTTCCGATTCATCGTAGAATAAAATACGGTCGCCGCAGTAATCGGCAGAGCGCGTTAGCGCACCCGAAGTCCAGGCGTCATAAACCAGCATTTCTCCCGCATTCAGCTGGTTGCAGGGAAGTGCTCCGCCGGCCCAGGTAATGCGCCCCTTCCGGCAAAATTCAAGAACGAGAATTGGATCTCCTGCGAGTGTCGTATGGTAGCACCCGATTTTGTGCAACCATTCAATTCCTTTGATGTCTAGCATTCTTTCCTCATAAATCAATTCAGATTGAGATTGTTAGTCTAATCTTAAAAAGTAAGACAAATCTAACAAGCGGGTAAAACTTTGTCAAGGCTAATTTTGTGACGGCAATAGAAAATTTTTATTGCAAAAATGTCTGAATGGAGTGAAAATGGACTAAATGGAGTCTGTATTTCGAGAAAAGGATCTTGGTCTTTTCAGATTTTTTCGTCACTATTTGGAGTAGAACGCCCCAAAAATCATTTCTAAAATGCTCCGCAAAATTAACAACCGCGGTTTTACCGCATCTCAATCAAGGAGTATATATGAAAAAAAGATTCATGGCGGCGATTGCTGTTTCGCTCGGAATGCTTGCCGCTTGCGGTGACGATTCCTCATCTTCGGCCAATGGTGAAAATGACGATTACAAGCGCGAATTCGCGACATCGATCTCTACCGGCGAAACGATGTTCATCGGCACGATGTCGCTGGACCATACAGATGATATCGGCACCGACTATATCGAAGTCGGAACCCGCGCAGGCGTTGTCTATTACGACAATTCCCTGTTCATTGCCGACCTTGACGTGGGAACCATTGCACGCTACAGTCTCGATGCTAATAACAAGATTGGTAGCAAGACCGCGGAACTTTCGCTCGCGGGCGTATGGGCAAACCATATCTACTTCGTGAACGAAGAAAAGGCTTACTTGGGCGGAATGCTCGACTCGCTGCTCATTATCAACCCGAAAACCATGAAGCGCACGGGCGCAATTGACCTTTCCAAATACAAGGGCGACGACGCTCTCGTTGTGTCTCCGGGCACGGGCGTGATTGTTGACGGCCGTCTCTATGTCGGCCTGTTGCAGAACGTGAGCGACTATGCTACCGGCAATACGGCGCAAGTCGCCATTATCGACGTGAAAAATGATTCCTTGATTGCCGTGGCCGAAGATGACCGCGTTGCCGCCGTGGGTTCCCTGGATGATTCTCAGAACCAGGCCTTCATCGTTGCCGACGGTTACATTTACTGCTACAGCAACGCTTCTTGGGGCTACGCTCCCGGCCAGGTTGATGGATTCCTGCGCATCAAGGTGGGCGAAACCGAGTTCGACAAGGATTATCAGTGGTTCGTAACCAAGGATGTTGCTATCGATGGTGTCACCAAGAAAGGTAACTTCAAGTACCTGAGCCCCACTACCTACGCCAACGGAACCAAGGTGTATTCCTTCTTGAACGTGATGGTGGACCTGCAACAGGTTTGGACCGATATGGACAGCTACCACAACAACACCTGCAAGCCGGTAGAAATCGACCTCGCCAAAAAGACTATGAAGGCACTCCCCATCGACTATTCCTCCAGCTGGGCTAGCTACGGCAAGTACATCGATGAAGACGGCACTGTGATTTTTGCGGTCTCTACCGAAAAAGACGGCAACGCCTACTTCCGCTATGATCCTAAGTCCGAAAAGGCGGAAAAGATCGCCGATGTAAAGCAGATTCCGATGTGGCTTGTGCCACTCAAGTAAAATTTCTCCATAAACCCCTAATATCCTCATAAAAACAAACTTCCGTTCTTGCTAAGCAAGGGCGGATTTTTTTTGATTCGCAAATTCAAAATTCAAAAAGCTATTTGGGTTTTCGGCAAACCGTTTGGAGTAGATTTTTGACCTAAAAATTGCTCAATTGCGCTGCGATGAAAAAGATGTTTATTTGCAAGGCGGCAACGCTTGCCTTTATATTTGCTACGGTTGGTGCGGTTTCGGCCCGTGCCCAAGATGATGAAATTACCTCAATAGACGATTTTCTGGAAGAATCGGCTCCAGAAAACAATGCGACAACTAGTGACGCAAATGATATGGCGCGGTCAGAGGCTCCTGCTGCAAATGCATCAAGTGTCACGCAGTTGGACGAACTTTCGGTGGAATCTGAAATAGAAGCAGAACAGGCGAAGCAGGCCAAAAAGGCGGAATCGGTTGCGACGATTGATGCGGCCGAAATGCAGAATACCAGCAAGACTATTTCGAAGGCGGTCAATTCCGCTTCGGGCGTGAAAGTGCGCAAGTCCGGCGGCATGGGCAGCGAAGGCAAAATCAACATTCGCGGCATGGAAGGCAAGAATATCAAGGTGCTGGTAAATGCCGTTCCGGTCGAGACGCAGGGCAACTTGGGACTTGACGATATTCCTATCGACCAGATTGCCGATATCGAAGTCTACAAGGGCTATGTTCCGGCGCGTTTTGCGACAGATGGCGCAGGCGGCGCCATCAATATCGTTACCAAAAAACGCCCCGCTAATTCGGTGGATGCGTCCTACAGCCTTTCGAGTTTCAATACGCACAAGGCTTCTGTAACGGCAAGCCACGTGATTGACAGCATTGTGGGTGGGGCTGGCTTGGAAGTAGGCGTGTCGGGCTACTTTAACCATTCCGATAACGATTACGAATACACGTCTCCCTACATGAAGAGTTCTGCGGGCAAGGATACGAGCGTAGTTCGCGACCATGACCGTTATACATCTTACAACGTGCAGGCTTTTGCGAACTTGATGAATGCGTGGTTCGACCAGATTTCGCTTGGTGCAAGCTATGGCGCGTTTGACAAGGAAATTCAGGGGGATGCGAACCGCATTGTCGAAACGAGTGCCGAAGGATACAATTTTGGGGCGACATTCGGCCTGGATAAGAAAAATATCTTTGTAAAAGACCTGAATTTCGGTAACCATTTTTCGTTCGGGTACAGTGAAAATAAAACCATTGACACGAGCCGCGTTCATTGCCGCAACTGGTATAGCTGCGATACGGCCAAAAAGAATGTGGGTGAGTTGACGATGATGGGACTCCCGAAACTGAGAACAGTACAGGCGTATGATTTCAACGATTTGCTGAATTTGGATTACCAATTCATTAAGAATCAGTTTGTTTACTGGAATACGCTTTTCCGGTACCACAAGGAAGACCCCGAAGATGACGTGGGCTCCGAAATGGTCGGGTTCAATACGGCGGGCTATCCTGGCAAAACGATTTCTTTGACGACGGGTCTTTCGCTTGAAGACAATTTCCTTGATTCGAGACTCCAGAACCTGTTGGGTTTCAAATTCCATTACATGAAGGCTGAAATTTCTAATACTTCCACAAGTATGATACAGCAGGCGGTATTGGAAAAGAATGATTATACGGACTTTAGCTACGATGAAAGCTTGATGTTCCGGATTGTAAAGCCTCTTGCGGTCAAGGGCTCCTACCAGCATGCGGTGCGCTTGCCCACGCCTGACGAACTCTTTGGCGATGGAGTGCGCGTGAGTGCCGCGACAAACCTCAAACCCGAAGAAGCAGACAATTTTAACGTGGGCCTGTCTCTTGATTTGCAAGAAATCCCGTTGTTTGCACGATTCCGATTTGACGGAGACGTATTCTATTCCTATTACAAGAACCGCATCCATTATATGGGAACTTCACAAATGTCGGTGCCGTACTTTAACATGGACCCGATTCGCGGCTGGGGCTACGAAGGCGACGTAAAACTCGATGTGAATGAATGGGTGCTGCTCGGGACGAACTGGACTTTCCAGGATTTGCGCAATATCGATTATAATGCAAAGCAGGGAATTCTAGAAGATGCAATCATCCCGAACATTCCTCGGTTCTTTATGAATTATATGGCCGAATTCCACATGGGTGATATACTCAACAAGAACGATTTTGTCAAGTTCTGGTGGGCCGCAAATTACACCGATGAATACTATTACGGCTGGAAAGTCAGTTCTCGCCAAAGCAGAAAGATTGATGCATCGTTCACGCAGGATTTAGGTATTGAATATTCCGTGTGGGAAAACAAACTCGCTTGGAGCTTTGAAGTCGATAACTTTATGGACGAAACCGTTTACGATAAGTATGGAGAATCTAAACCGGGACGCACTTTCGCGACTAAGATTAGATACAGTTTTAGGTAGTTCTTTCTAACTAAGTTGTATCGCTACTAACTAAGTTGCAAGTTGTCAACTAAATTTCAAATTTGCAACATTGTTAGTCGCTTGGAAAGCTTATGGGACTAAGGCTCTAAGTCTGTTTATTAGTTTGTATGTAAGTTGCTTTTTGAAGTAAAAAGAGATAGATTTATAGTAACAAACAATCAACAAAAGGAGTAAACTATGTCCGTATGGAAAAATGAAAAGTTCTGGTTGGTGATGGCTGGTGCTGTTGGCTCCGCTATTGCAAAGAAGATTCTCAAGGCTCCCAAAACTCGCGAATATGCCGTTAAGGGACTTGCTCAGGGCATGAAGTTCACTGCCGACGCTAAGGCCACCTTCCAAGACATGAAGGACGAAGCTGCCGACATCTGCAACGACGCAAAGAAAGAAGCAGAAGCGAAGTAATCCATGAAATTCAAGATTGTTTACGATCAGCCGGGGCGAATCCGCTTTCGGGCGGGGGCCTACGCATTTGAGAAAATGCATGAACCGCGCATCCACATGGCATGCGTGAGTGAACCTTATGTCCAGAAAGCGGTAGTCCATTCGGAAAACGGCGGTATTCTGCTGGAATACGAAGATGGCTATCGTGAACAGGTGATTGATTTCGTTCGAAATCTGAACATTGCAAATCTTCCGGAAATTGAACCCGATACCGAATATCAGCTGCAGGCTCTTGATACTGATTTCAAGAATAAGCTCGCATTCATGATTGCGCGGCGTTACTTGGCCAAGTTGTTTATTCCGGCTCCTATCCGCACGGTGCACCTGATTTACAGGGGCCTCAAGTTTGTGGCGAAGGGCCTGAATTGCCTTGGTGAAGGAAAGCTTTCTGTCGAGGTGTTAGATGGAGCCGCTATCGGAGCGAGCATCCTGCAGCGCAATTACGAATCGGCAGGGACCATTATGTTCTTGCTGAACGTAAGTAGCCTCTTGGAAGATTATACTAAGGCGCGTACCCGCACAGCCCTTACTGCAAGCCTTGCCGTGAAGGTGGACAAGGTGTGGGTCGTTCGCGATGGCGTCGATGTTCAGGTGCGCATGCAGGATGTTCAGGTGGGCGACCTTGTGCGTGTGCGTTCCGGCAGCATGATTCCGGTGGATGGAACCGTTACCGAAGGCGACGCCTTTGTGAACGAAGCGACTATGACGGGCGAATCGCAGGCGGTTCATAAGACGGTCGGTAAGTCCGTTTTTGCGGACACCATTGTAGATGAGGGCTCGATTGTCGTGTCGGTGCGTGCCGTGAGTGGCAATACCAAGATTCAGAAGATTATTGAGCTTATCGATCGCTCCGAAGACCTGAAGGCCTCTATCCAGAGCCGCGCCGAACGCCTTGCCGACGGAATTGTACCGTTCAGCTTTATCGGATTCGGGCTCACGCTCCTGTTTACGCGCAACATTACCAAGGCGGTCTCGATTCTGATGGTGGACTATTCTTGCGCCATCAAGCTTTCGACCCCGATTTCGGTGATTTCGGCGCTGCGCGAAGCTGCTGACCGCAACATGACCGTGAAGGGCGGCAAGTACCTGGAAGAATTCGCGCTTGCAGACACCATCGTTTTCGACAAGACGGGAACGCTCACCAAGGCGGAACCGAAACTTGAACGTGTTATTCCGTTCGGAAACCGCAGTGAAGACGAAATCCTTCGCATTGCCGCCTGCATTGAGGAGCATTTCCCGCATAGCATGGCGCGCGCCATTGTGCGTGGTGCCGCCGAAAGGGGAATCGACCACGAAGAAGAACACGCTGACGTGAAGTACATTGTGGCGCATGGAATCGCGACGACTCTCGATGGCGAACGCGCTGTTATCGGTAGCAAGCATTTCGTCGTCGAAGACGAAAAAATTGCAGTGGGCGAGGCGGAACAGAAAAAGATCGACGAACTCGCCGGAGCCGCATCCGTGATTTACCTTGCCATTGGCGGGAACCTTGCGGGCGTGCTTTGCATTAGCGATCCTCCGCGAGACGAAGCAGCCGAAGCCATTCGCATGCTCCGTGAACGCGGGATCAAGCATGTGGCGATGATTACCGGCGATAGCCAGAAAGCCGCTGAACGCACAGCGCAACTTTTGGGCATCGACACCTTCTTTGCGCAGGTGCTGCCCGAAGACAAGCACCGCTATGTGGAAAAAATGAAGGCCGAAGGCCGCCGCGTGATTATGGTGGGCGACGGAATCAACGATGCTCCCGCCCTTGCCGCCGCGAACGTGTCGGTCGCCATGAGCGATGCCAGCGACATTGCCCGCGAAACCGCCGACGTGACCCTCCGCAGCGAAGACCTGCGCGACCTCGCCGAACTCCGCGCATTGAGTACGCAGCTCATGGACCGCATCCAGGCGAACTACCGCTTTATCGTGGCCTTCAACACGTCGTTACTCGCGGCTGGGTTCTTCGGCTTCTTGGCACCCTCGACCTCGGCCTTGTTGCACAATCTCTCGACCATGGCGATTTGCGCCAAGAGTATGACGCCACTGAAGCAGGCGTAGGCCCGCGACAATCAAAATCGGCCCAAATTATCAAAAAAAAACTAAAAAGGTAGTCTATGGACTGCCTTTTTGCTTAGTTTTTTGATGAAAGGCTCTGTCGGGCTAAACTGTACACTTGTGCCCGGCTAGCAAAAAATCCTCAATCCGTAAGCCCATCCAAAACTGTTTTTTGGCGTCGTAATCAATTTTTTTACGCTGAAAAGGTCATCAGGCTCGCCACAGCGAGTTCGCAGCTATACGGTCTGGCCTAACAGAGCCGACTGAAAAAATGATAAAATGTATGTTTTTTTTTACAAAACGGCTAAAATAATTTATATTAGAGGAAAACAGTTCTATCCTGTAAAAAGACTTAACCAGGGGTGTCCCATGAAAAACAGCCTGCGCTATGTTGTGTTAAGCGTATCCGTTATTTCGGCTCTTTGCTTTTTCGCTTGCGGCGATGATTCTGCGAGTAATGCGAACGATAACGCAAATGATTCCAAGGGGACCGAAATTCCTTGCGATTCATCTAACGAAGGTCTCGTTATCAAGCCGGCGGACAGCGAAAACTTCAGAGAATGTTCCGATGGTAAATGGGTTGAAATAGTTTCGTCCAGTTCCTCAAGCGAAGTTCAGGTAGTCTCTAGTTCTAGCGAAGTTCAAGTAACCTCTAGTTCTAGCGAAAAATCTGTTGAATCCAGTTCTAGTGAAAAGTCGGTCGCATCAAGTTCCAGCCGTGTGACGAATTCAAGTTCAAGCGAGGTCCAAGTTGCCTCCAGTTCTAGCGATGTTCCGGCTTCATCCAGTTCTGACAATGAAACAGAAAATTCAAGCAGCAGCGAAAAAATGTACCTGTGTGATGATGGTGTTACTTATGTGTTGAATCTGGATAACTGCGAAAAAGCCAAGTCTAGTTCATCTTCGAATACTAGTCCAAGTTCATCTAGTTTGTCTTCATCTAGTCAAGTGCAGAGTTCTGCAACGGTGTCTAGTTCTTCGTTTGCCCCTGAATCTTCTAGTGAAACGATGTCATCTGCCGAAGTGGACTCAAGTACATTCTCTATTAGAGATGCTGTGCTTGCCACGGGTACGCAGTATCTTATTGCCCCGAAGGTTGTTGTTCATGAACTGAATGCGTCTCTTAATAAAACGGGAGTCCAGCATCAATCGACAAATGTC
The DNA here is from genome assembly GCF_900141705.1 of Fibrobacter sp. UWP2. Lineage (NCBI taxonomy): Bacteria > Pseudomonadati > Fibrobacterota > Fibrobacteria > Fibrobacterales > Fibrobacteraceae > Fibrobacter > Fibrobacter sp. UWP2. Next base: position 953 of record NZ_FQYM01000049.1, on the reverse strand, counting down.
AATAGTACCAGTTATATAGGAGTCTTTGGCAACAAGTATTATTCGGAGTCAGACACAATCGGACAACAGTCAATTTATATGCTGATTGAATGCCAAGGAAAATTTTTTGAACTGGATTCCCAAAAGACGACGACTGATTCCTTGACACTTAACGCCATAGTCGATGCGACATATTTGGACCGAAAAACAATAAACAAAAGGGTAGAGTACATTGCTAGGGTCAACTTGTTTACACATATCCAATCAAAGCGAATCGCCTATTTGGTAAAGAACGGTCTTGATTTTCCGTCGGCAAGAGAACAGGCGAATAATGAATGGATTAAGTCTTTAGGCTTAGAAGGAATCTTTACAGAACCACAGGATATCGTTCCCAAAACGGCAACCGACACGGTTTTATACAATGTAACGCTTTTGTTCAATGGACTGACCAATAGTGCCTCTGCTTTGCAAAAACTAATTGATGAAGTCGCAGACGATTTTGAAAAAGATGGAGAGTGGAGCGATAGTATAAAAGCCAAAATGGCAGATTTTGCAAGGGCGGGGTCGATACTTTCCCAGACGACGTTTAAAACATCTGTAACTTCCTCATCTTATGCAGCCCCCTATAAGTCTGCTTTCCTGGGTAATTTCTGGAGGCGAGAATATGGTATAGGGACCTGCACTAAAGAACGTGCTGGTGAAATTGCCGCAGTCACCAATCAGTACAGCAAACTTTACTACAAAAATACTTACAGTCGCTTTATTTGCCGCGATTCCTCTAACTCTGTATTTTGGCGGTTTGCGACTTCATACGAGAAAGACCTAAATAATGAAACGACTTGTGATGAAATCGGAAAAATCATCAAGGGTGCAGTCGTTGGAAGATGCCCCAAAGTTAGTTGAAATTTCTGCAACCAAAAAGAAAAAGGTGGTCTCCAACTTGTAAATTTGGTTCAGCAAAAAAACACCAAGCA
>NZ_FQYM01000048.1 GCF_900141705.1 Fibrobacter sp. UWP2 | reverse complement strand
GAAAAGAGCATGAAACTACTTGACAATGAAGCGCTAATAGCCTAGATTTACACCAGTTGGAGACCTGGATTTTCAACTAAAAAAGGGACAAATTCTTTATTTTCATCAATGTGATATCCATCAGCAGTTATGCTAATTGCACCAGCCTTACACACGCTTTCGCACTTCAAACATTTTCTACAACCATTAAACTTCCGAATCTGATAAGCAATTTTTCTTTGCAAATCGTCATGATCCGCAACATTCATTGTTCTTATCTTTACAGCATGTTCAAAACCATCAACGGTAAATGGTTGGAGAGAAATGATTGGAACATTTGTACGGACATCAAGTACAAGAACTTCATGAAGAAGTTTTCTACCTAATTCACGATTAATCTTTCCGAACGGCACAAACATATTCACGAGTTCGTCATCAAACGGACGTACTAATCTGTAATTTTTCGCATGGTCTTCGGCGGTGCAATTCGTGAACTTAATTTTGACATCGTCTGCAGCGGCCAAACCGTTTCCACCTTGGCGTGCTTTCCATGCTCCCGAATCCACATATTCTTCTGGATCGGGCTTTCCGATTTTTTCCGCAAAATGGATTAAGAAGTCTCGCCATTTCTTAGAATTTTCAGGCATGTAGATTCTACTCAAAAATTGAGCACGCTGATTGTTGTTTGGACAACACCAGCAACCTACGCGATCGTATCCTAAACGATACGCTTCGTTAAAATCAACATTCTCCGCCAATAGATAAAGCCATATATCGATATCTTTCCAGTCAATGATTGGTGAAGCCACTGTTTGCTTTTGAATTTTAACGGATTCCTTGCCGCTTTCAACACGATTGTACTTGCTTCGGCTAGCGCTTTCTGCGCGACGAATCCCGTAGAAGGTCAATATTTGCTGATTCCTATACAGCGAATTCAGCACGCGTGTAATCGGTCCTGTTTTGAACATCGAACAGCACCAACGCATAATTCGTGCCGGAGGACCAATGTCTTCGCAAACATCCATAAAATTTTGATCTTCATTGATAGAAGTTTCAAAAATTGCAAATAGATGGTCCTTCTTAAATCTCTTTGCGTATTCAACCGTTTGCGGAAATTCCAATGTCGTGTTTCCGAAAATATGAACAAGACTCGGATTGCCAAGCGCTTTCGTCACAATATCCGCTGTAACAGTAGAATCCTTACCACCAGAGAACGACAAAACAATATTTTCTTCGGGAAAATTGGAAGCTTCTCGCTTGATAAACGAGTGCGCTTCGCTAATCAAAGCATTTAGGCGATTTTTGTTAGCAGCAATAAATTTGCTTGTAAAGTCTTCAAAACACGCTTGAACTTTCTTAGATTTATTGTCTTTTTCGTTTTCCTTAATCAATGCGGAAAGGACATCGCAATCTTCCGTTCGGAAAGTTTTCGAAGGAATAGATTTCATCTTTCCATCGATATAATAGCGACTGTCTAAAGCCCACACAGAGCTCTCCGAATACTTCAAAGGTTGATTGTGAGCTAACAGGAGTTCCAACAGCAGTCTTTCCTCTGGAAAGACCGGACGCAAATCTGTTGATAGGAATGTTGTTGCTGAATGACAAAGCGGACATACGCTTTTGCCATTAACGCCATTAATCTGCTCTGGAGGCGTGATTATAGGAACACGACAGGATTGACACCAAAAAACCTGCGCAGATAGAAAACCGGAACTTTCGTGCAGTTCCTCGTTATTAATACGCAACGATGACTTTTTCTTCGTCAATCAAACCTCGTCAGTCACTCTTGCACTGGCAGTTTGATTACGCAATTTCCTGGAAACAAGAAAAGGCGCAGGTCGCTGCGTTTACTATGCGGGGCTAGGGAAAGCCTGTAAGTGAAAACGCGAGCAACCCACGCCCCAAAAGGGCAATGCACCACAGACCTACATTGCTGTAGGTATAGCACATCGAACCACGCCGTAAAAACGGCATGGCTGCGTGAGCCTCGCCTCACTCTCACTTACGTGAAATTTCCCTATTTCGCATAGAGAGCAAGAGCTAAACTCTATTTTCTTAAAAAATACATAATAATTTTGACAGTGGAGTGTCACACCCGAAATCGAAAGGCGCTTTGATAAAGAAAAGCGAAAAATCACCCTAGAACCCGCGTTTTTTTTGCATTTTCTCCCAATTGTCATAATCTGACAATTACGGCATGTATATTTGTAAGGGCGAGGTTCTATGCTGGTAACTTTCCTTATCGTGCTAGGTATTTTGGCTCTTTTCGGGGCTGGCGACGCAGGGGACGCCTGCGCCATTACCTTGCTGCTGAAAGTGCTGCCGTTCCTGATTTTCGTGGGGATTTTCGCATCTTTAATGTTCTGTAGCGGGTAAAAAGAAATAAAATCTTGCCTTTTCAACCATTTTATTGTATATTTGGTTTGAAATGCAAGAAACAAACGAGAAGAAACTGGAAAAAATGCTGAACGCGAACAGCGGCTACATCACGCGAAAGCAAGTCGACACCCACAAGATTCCCTCGTGGTTCTTGACGGATTTTGTACGAAGATGGGGTCTTGTCAAGATAGATAAGGGTTTTTACGCCCAGGAGCAATGGATCCGGGACGATTACCTTGTGTTTCAATACAAATATCCCAAATTCATCTTTTCACACGTTTCCGCACTATTCTTGCATGGGCTAACAGACCGCCTACCCGATTATTTCGAGGTAACCGGGCCCAAGAATTATAGGCCATTTTCTCCGAACCCTTCCGTCGCAATCCACACGGATTCTCGCGATGAAACCTACAGGCTTGGAATTTGCAAAATCAAGACTTCGCTTGGACATCTGGTGGAATGCTACGATACGGAACGAACGCTTTGCGACATCATCAAGAACAGCCGAAAGATCGATGCAGAAATTTACGGCAAAGCGCTCAGGCTTTACGCAAAATCAAAAGACAAGAATACCCGCAACCTACTCCATTACGCACAAATATTGAAAATAGAGAACAAAGTGGCGGAACTTATGACGGTGGTACTGAATGAAGATTAATAAGAATTCCCTGCAAGCGAGAATCAACAACCTCTCCAAAGAAATGAACGTTCACGCCAACGTCTTGCTAGTATCGTTCTTCTTTGATGCATTCATTTCAAGATTGGCCAAGTCAACATACGCCAACAAGTTTGTTTTCAAGGGCGGTTTCTATCTCGCTACATTGCTCGGCGTAAAGAACCGCTACACCGCCGACATTGATTTCCTTTTGAGAAGGGAAACTATGGACGAGAATAGATTGAGGAAAATTTTCACTGACATCATCGCAATCGATGCAGACGATTCTATCTCTTTTGAAATAAGTGATATTTCTCCAATACGTGATGAAGACGCCTACGGCGGATTTTCCATCCTTTTGACGGGACGCCTAGAGAATGTCAGACAAAGTTTCCATGTCGATGTTGCCACGGGCGATCCAATTACACCAAAAGATATCGAATACTCTTACCAAAGCCTCTTCAGCCATGAAACCATTGCGTTCCGAGCCTACAACCTAGAAACGGTTGTTGCTGAAAAACTTCAAACCATTCTTTTCCGAGGCCTGCTCAATAGCCGCTGCAAAGATTATTACGACATCTATATCATCAATCAATTGCAAAGGAATAACATCAATATTCCTGACTTGAAGAAATCTTTTGAAACAACTTGCCAATACCGCAAAACGCCTTTTAAAAAAGAAGAAGCTCTTTTGCTTCTAGAAGAAATTTCAAAGAGCGACATTCTTCAAACTCGATGGAAGAACTATGCAAAAAAAACTTCGTTTGCAAAAGATGTTCCATTTGAAGCGACAATTGAATCTTGCAAAGAGATTCTTGATTGTATTTTCTAACATTTCGGGGCTGGCGACGCAAGAGACATTTTCCAATAAAATTATCAGAACGCGATTGTCAAGTGGTTTATGCATTTTTTCCTCTTCCATCGGTACACAAGGTTGTGGTCCACAAGGTTGTGTACTAGGCGTTTGGCTTAAATTCTCACGCTGAGCACGGCGCCTTTGGTGTCGTCGTAGAATAGCGGGGCGATGGTGACCTTGGGCGGGGTCTGTTTTTCACCGACTTTTTCCTTGTAGAATACACTGCCGATGTACCAGCCGATGGAGGCTCCCATCAGGGTGCCCGCGACGGCGTCGGAGAACCAGTGGGCCTCCCCTTTTGCGCCGAGCACCATGCTTGTCGCGATATAGCCCGCATACAGGGCGCAGCCCGCCACGACGAGGGGCTTGTCGCGGTTGTAGCTTGCGATGCTCATGGCCATGGCCGCGTTTGTCATGGAATGCCCCGAGGGCCAGCCGTAAAAGACGCCGCGCCTAAAAAATCCCCATTTAAAATCGCGGGAACGCTCGCCGCTGTTGAGTTCCGCGTCGGGGTGCTCGCGTGCCGAAATCGCCTTGAGGATGTTGTTGTAGAGGAACGCCACGGCGGTAGCCTGCACGGCGACGGCACCGGTGTTGTTCAGCGTGCGGTTGTCGCTGATAAAGTACATGTACCCCGGAACAAGAATCGGGAAGAACGTCCCCATCATCATGCCGGGAGTGAACGCGATGCCATACGCGAGCTGGTCCTGACGCGCCGCAAAACGGGCAACCATCAAGTCGTTATTTTCCATCGAGAACTTGTACGTAAGCGCTCCACCGAGCATGTGGAATCCGAGCGGCCAGCCAAACGCACTCAGCAACATGTTATGGCCCAGGTGATTGAGCGGAGAAAGCTTTTGCGCGGTATCGACAGTCACCGAGGTTGTTACGGAATCTGCTTCAACAGCAGCGGAACCCGTGGCACAGGCAAAAGCCAAAACCACCATCCAACGAAGCGCTATTTTGTCTAGACGAAAAATCAAGATTTGACCTCGTTTATTATTTCGAGAGCGCCTTCACCCATTCGCGGACAACGGCTTCGGAATCCTTGACCTTGCTTCCGCGCACAGAAAGGGCGGTTTTCTTGTCGAATGCAGCACCCTTCGCCTGCATCAGCTTTTCGAGCGTAGGGAGGCTCCCTGCACCATCGGACGACCCTTCGTGAGAGAAGAACGCATAGACGTTTTTGCCTTGCAAGTTCGCCTGCTTCAGGAATGTCATCACGGGCATCGGCACGTCGTACCACCAGACCGGAAAGCCGACAAACACCGTCTTGTAACGTTTCATTTCTTCGTCGCTCAAGGAGAGGTTTATCTCGGGATAAATATTTCCGTCCTTTTCCTTTTTGGCAACATCGGCGGTCTCGTTGTAGTCTACGGGGTATTCTTCCTTGCGCAAGATGCGGGCGTAATCGGCTCCGACTTCGTCGGCAATCCAGTGTGCCATGCTCCGCAGGTGTCCAGACCAGGTGAAATACACGACCAGCACATCGCCTTTTTTCGAGAAATCCGCATCGGCGTTCTGGTCGGCCCTGTTACGTTCGGCGCAGCCCACCAAGGAGAGCAGGGCAAGCGCGAACGTTAAGACCGGGACGAAAATTCTTGCGAGTTTTTTCATGGAGCGTTTCCTTTTATCGTTTTGTCTATAAATTAAGCAAAACTCCGCATGGACGCAATAGCAAAATTACGGCTAGAATTATGGGTTTTACGGTTCGGAAATTTTTATAATTACCGGTTTGCGACGGGAACACCGGCTAGAGCACTAGAAGAGAGCCGCAACAACCTCGCCGATATCGCTGTCGATGCTTACCGAGCGGGTTCCGATGTCGTCGGGAGCGTAGGCCTGTCCGTAGTTGATGCAGGCGTAGGTGGCGTTCGAATTCAGGGCGGTCATTTGCCAGAACGGGTACTTGATGATTCCGGGGGTGTTCATGCCTACGCCCAGTTCCAGGAACAGCACGTTTCCGCCGCGCATGGCGTTACATCTGTCGAGAAATTCGCGGTAACGTTTTGCAGCGCGATGCCAGCCGTCGTCTTCAACGAAGGTGGAATCGGAACGCAGGTTCATGGACATGGGGCGGCCGCAAATGGGGCACCTGGGCAACAGTTCCGCAGGGACGGTCATGGCGCCGAACAATCCCGTTTCTTCCGAAAATTTCTGGGCATCGAACATGGCACGAATCTGCTTTTCGTTGTCGTAGGTGCAAGGGTGGCACGGCTTGCTGCATTGGAAAAGCCCGTAATCGCCCTGGGTGTAAAAGAGCCGTTCCTTATCAAAGCCCGCTTTCTGGAAACAATGGTCCACGTTGGTGGTAAGGACAAAGTAATCCTTATCCTGTAGGATTTTCAGGAGGTTTTCATAGACGGGTTTCGGGGCGGCCATGTAGCGGTTTATCATGACATAGCGGCTCCAGAAAGCCCACTTTTCTTCGGGTGTGCCGTAAGGAAAAAAGCCGCCGGAATACATGTCCGAAAAGCCGTACTTTACAGAAAAGTCAGCGAAGTACTTGACAAAGCGTTCCCCGGAATAGGTAAATCCCGCCGATGTCGAAAGTCCAGCGCCCGCGCCCACGACGACGGCATCCGCCCTTGCCAGCGCCTCTTTCAGTCTCGACACTTCGGCAGAAAAATCATCCGTTGAACTTTTCGAAAATCCGCGCATAGATAGCCTCGTCCTTTTCGCTGAAAACGTTGAAGACAACCTTCATGGGGCTTTGCGTACGGCGCTTCCATTCCAGCACCGTATCCACCGCGATTTGGGCGGCGCGTTCCGGCGGGAAACGGAATACACCTGTAGAAATACAGCAGAAGGCGATAGATTCCACACCGTTCCGGGCCGCAACTTCGAGACAGTTCCTGTAGCACGATTCCAGCAACTCGCAGTCCCGTTCCGTAAGGCCGTAGCCCACGATTGGCCCCACCGTGTGTAGCACGTATTTGCAGGGCAGGTTGTAGGCCTGCGTGATTTTTGCCTGTCCTGTGGGTTCGGGGTGCCCTTGCCGTTTCATCAGGGCGTCGCAAGCGCTACGGAGACGAACTCCCGCGAAAGTGTGGATGCAGTTGTCGATACAGCTGTGGCAAGGCTGCCAGCAACCCGTCATGCCGCTGTTGGCCGCGTTTACGATTGCATCTACCCTGAGAGTGGTGATGTCGCCGCGCCACAAAAACAGGGAATCGCCAAACAAGTCCGGCGCACCCGCGCTGAACCGCCTGCCGATACTTTCAATGTTCGCGACATCCGTTATTCCGCGGTCACGGATGGATTCCTGCAGGTATTCGTCCTGAATCCTGTAGAATTCATCGCTTGCGGGGGAGGCCTCCCGCACGTTCATCAAGGAACGCAACAGGATTTTCTGTCCTTCGGCGTCCGCGGGGATGGTCGGGCCGCTGTACCTGGGACTTTCCGCCAGTAGATACTTTATCAGGAATAGTCTGCGCTCTGCTTGGTTCATGTTTCCTCCCGGACGGTTCAGGGGCGGTCTTGAGTTGTGCGGCGAGGCCCTTCAGGGTCGTCTTCTCCAGTTCCATTTCCAGAGCCGTCTGCGCCGAATTCAGGGCCGGGTCCAACAGGCGATGGATGTTCCTGCCTACGGGGCACAGCGGATTCGGTTCCGGGTGGAAACTGAAGACGATCCGTTCCTCGTCGTTATCGTTGATGGCCTTGTAGACATCCAGGAGCGTTATCTTGTCGGCTGGCTGCGCAAGGTGAGAGCCCCCTACGCCAGGAGCCGTCTCAACCAGGCCCGCCTTTTGCAACTGCAAAAGAACCTTGCGGATGATGACCGCATTCACGCCGGTGCTGCCCGATATGAATTCCGAGGTCACCCGCTCCGCCCCCTCGAAGAAGTGGATGCAAAGCAAGGTATGGACCGCCGCCGTAAAACGAACGCTGACTTTCATAATCCACAATTTAACAATTGTTGCCTGCGCTCACGCGTGCCTTGGCCTATTTGTAGAACATTCCCGCCGTCATGTCCAGGTAATTTTCGCCGGAGTAGTTCGTAAATTCCTGCTTCATGGCGCTCTTGAATGCCGCCGGGTTCACGTTCTTGAGGGCAATATTCTTCATCACCTTCAGGTACTGGATTTTAGCACGGGCATCTTCCAGGTTTTCCACCGTGTAGTGCGACGTGAGAATCAGGGAAATCCCGCGGTCGATGTAGTCCGTGAGCTGCGCGATGATGGCATCGGCGTGCTTGCTCCCCGCCACGATGGAATGAACGTCGTGGCCCATCATGTGGGTGTAGACAACGTTGATTTCGGGAAACTCGATATCGAATGCCTCCTGGGTCGCGACAATGCGCATGTCGATGCCCGCGAGATTCAAAGTCTCGCCTTCGATAAAGTCTGTCGTCGCGTAAATGGAGCTGTCAAAAGCATCGCCAAAAGCCGCCGTGAAATTCTTGACCAGGGCCGCACCACCTCCGTTATGGTTGTAATCGTCGGCATGGCGGGTGCTGTAAACGGGAGCACCCTTCATGAAGGTCGCGCCCGCGCCATGGTAGGCAATCACCGTTCCCACGAATTCAACCGAAAGGCCCTTGATGTAGGCCTCCAGTTCCTTGATGTTGTCGAAGAAACAGGGGGCTTCGACCATGAACATCTTGCCGCCCTTTTCCAGCAAGAAACATTCGTCGGTTATCAGGTCGTTTGTCTTGTAGGCGTGCAGCTTGACCGCCCCGAAATCATAGACTTCCACGACGCCCTTGCCAAGATTTACGGTCTTGAAGTTGTTCTTTTCCATTTTGAATCTCCCTGGGCCAAGCCCGTTTTTGTTTGATTTTAAGCAGTTGTTCTTTAATTATTACAACACAAAATATATCCAATTATAGTTGTAATGTCAATAGAACAACTAGAAATTTAAAGTAAAAATTTGGTTACAAAAAAAACAAGGGTTAGTTAGAGTTTTCGGACGTTTATTCCACCGAGAATGTCGCCTTCACGTTCCCTTTGCCGAGAATCTGCTGGAGGCGTTTCTTGTTTACATTGTCAATACGGGCAAGGCGCGTGAAGTTCCAGGAATTCTTGTCGTAGTAGATGGTGATGGAATTGCCCTGGTAAAGGATGATGTCGCCTGCGTCGGTGTCGATTTGCTTGTCGTTGCGCGGGAAACTGCGCGGCAGTCGTGGTCGAAGGCGAAGCCTTCCTTGCCTTGCTTCATCTGTTCTTCGTTCACGATGTCCAGCATTTCCAGGAAGGACATGTCGGGAGAAACATCGTTGATCTTGACAGTTTCGAACTGTCCCTTGGTCTTGGCATCCTTCTGACGCCAAATCTTCAAAGTCAAATTCAGTCCGCTCATTATTTGTAGCTCCTAGTAGCGAGGTGGACGTTATCAAAGGTAAGAGGTTCCTTGGAAAGTTCCGGTGCGACACCGTCGCCCCTATGATGACCGCACAAGCCTTATCGCATATTAGTTCCTCCGGTTTGGCTTGTGCTCTCGCCAACACGACTCGTTCATACGAGTCGCTTATAGCTCACAGATTCCCAGACACCCACATAGCAGAAGTTTTCATCATCGCGCTTGGCTTCGCCAGCCCCAAATATCTTTGGGCGTTCCCGCACAACCTCATAAAACGAAGCCTTGCTGCCTTGAACATCAAATAAAAACGCTCGCAAGTCTTCGCCCCAAGGGGTCGCTATCCCTAACGCTACGGGGGAGGAACTTCCAGCCACGATTTTAGAGTTGAAAGCGGACATTTTGACCTGAGGGTATGGGCTCCCTGACAGGCACAATCCTCAATCACCATTCATTTACCAGAAAACCTATTTCCATTCATCATATGTCACAAATAGCATACCAAAACTTTCATACAGCTTTTTTGTTATCTTTTTTGATTCTATTCGATTATCATCAGGATTTCTAAACGAAATAAAAATCGTTGCAACCACAGTTTTAACATTCTTTGGAACAGAAGGCCATTTTATATATTTTAGCGAATCCGTGCGAGAAATACTGAACCTGTCAGCATAATAACCAACAGGATCTCGTCCAATCGGTTTTTTGGCATAAACAAATTCTTTTTCTTCATTCACTCGTTTAAACAATTGGTCAGCATATTCCAAATATAATGAATCTATGTGATAAGACACATTTTTTAACGAATCTTTATCTAAATATTTTTGTTCAATGGCAATCCACGCCGCACAAGAGAATAAATCCGTTTTGTAGCATAGACCTTCATTAGACATCCAAAAAGAAACTTTCCACTTGTCAGTTATGTAGCTCCATCTATCTTCAGCAACAAATCTACGTACTTTGCAAGGGAAAACACATCCTCCAAGCAATACGATTATTAAAATTAGAATAATTTTTTTTACCATTCCCAGAACCATTTTGTTTTCTCCCAATCAAAAATAAACCCATTCAACAGCGGTGATATAAGACCGGGTTCAACAAGTGATACTGATGAGTTAAAGATTGTTTTACCAATCAAAACTTCGACACCATGACCAATTGCATGAAAAGGTGATTTCGCAGGATCAAAGAAGTCATAATGTCCAATAGCGGGGCCCACTTCAGGAACTTCAAGATGCAATCCCCCCTCTAATCGCTGGCACGTTCCGCTTTCACAAAATCCCAACTTTGAAACAAAATTTGAATAGATATTCCCTCTATCCACAGTCCCATTTTCTACCGCTTTAGCCAAATCGCTTTCACGATTCATTCCCGCACTACGCCATCCCTTATCTACAGGAGATCTACGCAATTTATTTTTCTTCACAAACTGATCTGCTTCACTCAGTTCTTCATCAGGTGTATCATAAAACTTTTGGTTTGCCTCATTTACTTTGTAACTTATTCCCCAAGAAACACCAGAAATAGCCCCCCCTATAAGAGCTCCTGTTCCAAATCCATACAAAGTTGCTTTTGCAAAATCCTCTCCCTCCCAATCAGCTCTCAATTTCTTAAATGAATAGCCATCATTGCCATAAGCAACATTTTCTGTATATGTAGCAGCACTTGTAAAAGCCGAACCCACACCGGAACTCAAGGCACCATAACCCAAGGCTTGCAGAAGAGACATATTTGCAGCAAGTCCGCCAGTTCCCTGTGCCGCTGCTGCAAGAGTTGCCCCTCCGGTATTCCACGAAAGCCACCCAGCCGCGGCACCGATACCTGTATATGCAAGAGCCCTATCCCAATGCCAATCATCATAATGCCTTATTGTATAAGAAGTAAAGCCAACAAGAGCGCCTACTCCAGCAGCGATGGCATCATCCAAGCCAAACCAGAGGCCATTATAATCCATTCCATTGATTGGGTCGCCGCCATAAGTATAGGGGTTCGCAAACTGTCCTGCAGGGTCCGGCGTAAGCCATAGTCCAAAAAGCGGGTCATAGAATCGTGCACCGAAATAATACTTGTTTATGTCAGAATCAAATTCCTTGGCCTGCCAGCGTCTTGAATCTTCAGCATCGTCGTGGGCCAAGTCAATTAGAGTCCCGTATGGGTAATAGGCATACGCACTCTGGACTCCAGATGTATTTGCATAGCCCCTTATATTGCCCTGAACATCTGTCACAGGGAAATAGGCCGTCCCCTCCTTGCGATAGCCGCCAGCAATCAAGTCCTCTCGTACAAGACTATAATCTCCAATTTCTTCCTTACGATAAACGCCCACACGAATTTGTCCCTTTTTTAGTTGAAAATCCAGGTCTCCAACTGGTGTAAATCTAGGCTATTAGCGCTTCATTGTCAAGTAGTTTCATGCTCTTT
>NZ_FQYM01000047.1 GCF_900141705.1 Fibrobacter sp. UWP2 | reverse complement strand
CTCCGTCTGCATCGAGACGTTCCCCGGCTACAAGGCCGGCGGCGAACTGCATTCGTTCCTGGACGATTACGAGGAACGCTTACCGCAGAAAGGGTAAACGAGCCGTATTTTTTGAGCCCGTCCGTTTGGAGTAGAAAAAACGGCGCTATGGCTCTATTTTTCCCTCAAAAATTGAGGGTTTTATGCAAGTTTCTCGTGTCAACAAGGTTTTTGCCCGATTGGGGCGTTTTCAGGTCAAGTTTCGCTGGTTGATTCTGCTGGTAACGGCAATTGTGACGTTTTTGGCGTGCCTCGGGCTCCCGCAACTGCAGATGACGAGCAGCGAAGAGGAATGGTTTGACGACTGGGACAAGGTGAAGATTGACCAGGCACATTTCAACGAAAAATTCGGCAGCGATGACGGTTACATGGTGATGGTCCGCGCCGACGACGTTTTTGCGCCGGAGGTGTTGCAGGCAATCGACAAGCTTTCGCGCAGGCTCGAAAACGAGGTCCCGTATGCCGATCGCGTGGTTTCGCTGACACACAATTTATCGATTCCGGTCGCAAATGACGAAGGCTTCGAAGTCATCGATCCCTTCGAAAACGGCATTCCCACTGACCCGCAGAAACTGGAATCGAAAAAGCGGCTGATTCTTTCGCGCGAATCGCTCGTGAACAACATCGTCTCGGACGACGCGAAGGAAACATGGATCATCCTCTCGCTGAAATCTTACGAGGGCGGTGTTGATTTCGGCAAAGACAGCATCGCGCCCTTTGCCCGCGAGGTCATCTATTCCGACGAATTCAAGAGTGACAAGTTCGAGATGCTCCCGACGGGCATGAGTTACACCGAGATGGAAGAAAACGAAGTCATCTCGCGAGAATGCGCGATGCGTATCGGTTTCGGATTCCTAGTGATGCTCGTATGCCTTATCTTGTTTGTAAGGTCGTTGCGTGGCGTGGTAGTGCCTGCGATTGCAACGGTCGGTGGCATCGCCTCTGTGCTCGGCATCAATGCGTGGCTCGGCGTTGTCGGCGACGAGAGCATGGTCGCGCTCCCGGTGCTTTTAGGCATGGCACTTTCGGTGGGCTATTCCATTCACTACATCAATTCGTTCCGCATGCATTTTAGGCGCACGGGCAACCGTCGCGAATCTGTGATTTGCGCAGTCGAAGAAACGGGCTGGCCCATCCTCTTTACCGTCATCACTACGGTCGCATCGCTGATTTCGTTCCTGTTCGCAGGCATTCGCCCCATCCGTTGGATTGGAGGCATTTCGGCGGGTATCGTCACGATGGTTTACTTGTACGTCATCATCTTGATTCCGATTCTCATGAGCTTCGGCAAGAATGCAGAACCCGACCCGACGCAAGTAAAGTCGGCAGGAGCCACCAAGGCAGACATTCTCTTTGAATTCTTCGGTCGCAAGGTCTGCAGGCACAGCGTTATCGTCGCGGTGATTTCGGCTGCAATTATGCTATTACAAGTTCCGGGCATGATGCACATTGACGTGAACATGGACTACACCGAGACCATGGGCGAAAAGATCCCCTTCGTGACGCGGCTCAAGGACATGCTCAGCGGAAAACTCGGGAGCCTTTACGACTTTAACGTGATGGTGGAATTCGAGGACGATGACGCTCTCAAGGATCCCGCCAACATGAAACGCATTGAAGAACTCGAGCAGAAACTCGGCACACTCCAACTCACCAAAATTTCGGGCGATAAGCCGCGCGTGCAATCGGTAACGCGCCTCGTGAAAGAGATGAACCGCACGTTGAACGCTGACAGCATCGAGCATTACAAGATTCCCGATGCGCAAGACATGCTCACGCAACTGCTGTTCCTGTACGAAATTTCGGACCCCGACGCGCTCTTTGAACGCATGGACGAAAATTACAAGACCACCTACATCCACATAGAACTGGCCGGCTACGATGCCAACAAAATCGTCGAGGACCTGGATTCCGCAAACGCTTATGCCGCCCGTATTTTCCCGGACGCCAAGACTTCTGTCGTGGGCGAAGTCGTAAACTACGCCGAAATGAATGGCAAGCTGGTCGGCGGGCTATTGCGCTCGTTCGGCGGGTCGTTCGTGATTATCGCCATCATGATGATTCTTGCGTTCGGGAGCATCAAGGCGGGCCTTATCGGGATGATTCCAAACGTCGCGCCCGTCCTCCTGATTGGCGGCGTCATGGGCTATTCGGGCATGCCGCTCGACATGATAACGATGATCGTGATGCCTATGATTTTGGGTATCGCCGTCGACGACACCATCCACATGAACAACCACATCAAATACGGATTCGAGCGCACGGGCAGCTACAGGCAGGCACTCTTGCTCTCTTACCGCGAAATCGGAAAGACCATGGGCATGACCACCTTCATTCTTTGCGCGATGTTCTTCGTGTTCATCTTCAGCCCCATGGGCGCACTCCACAACGTGGGCCTGCTCTCCATCGTGGGCCTTGGTGCCGCCCTCATCGCCGACTATACACTCACCACAGCCCTCGTGTACCTGACAAAACCATACGGGAAAGGACGATAGAACAATAGTCCCCCTTATATTCTTCATAAATGCAAACGATCTGTTTGACAAACAAGTTAAAAAAGCATATTTTTTGGATATAAGGAGGACAAATATGAATCGCTACATTTATCTGTTAGCATCAACTTTATTCTTTTTCGCCTGCTCTGACGACAACAGTGCAAATTCATCGGAAAATTCCGATACAACCAAATACCAGCATGTGTCTATAGACAAAGAAAAACATCGCATCGTTGTCGATCAAGACGCTCATACCGAAGAATTTTGCACTTTGTACCAAGGCTCCTTTAACTGGGGCGAAATCTCTTATGAAGCGGACCAGGGCACTGATGTAACTACCTACGAGATTCACGGCGACACTCTTGTCGTTTTTTTCTATGGTAATACGGATGATCCGCACTACTACCTTGGCGGTTCTACCGATAAAATTTATGGTACGTGGAAGAATATTAATTGCTCTAAATATCAAGGCAAAACAATTTGTCAGCCTCAAGAGGAGCGCGACTTTAGAGAACAATATGACGAATTCATTTTGACTATTTCCGAAAATAAATTTCAGGAAGAAATTGTATATAAGCCCGCATATTTTAAATACGACGACTACATGAATTCTGTATACATTCCCAACCTTTATGCGGCTCTTGAAAACGGTTACACATGGCCATCTATCGGCATGTTCGGCACATTGTTTTCTCCCGAACAGACATCCTACATAAAGACCATAGAAAAAGAACACAACATCGATGTTTTAGAGCAAACAAAAACAGCGAAAAAATTCAAGTTGGGCGGAAAGGCATATGAGGTCAAGGTAAAGGATGTAGAACGGGATTCTTTGGACTACAAGGTCACTATCAGTGTCCAGTCGGGCGACAAGGAATGTACATACGAAGAACGTCAAGTAAACGTGACGAAGAAAAACTGCAAGGACCAGACTACAGAAGGTTTACAAGACTACGATGCCGACAGGGTCTTCAATGAAGAACTTGCCATCAAGGGAACTATCGTGTACACGAATGGACTCAAAGAATTCGACAAGTGCATCAATGAAATCTCGGTATACTACGGAAGATAAAACATAATATCATTTCAGCATGAACGAGCCTGTTTTACAAAT
Source organism: Fibrobacter sp. UWP2 (assembly GCF_900141705.1). NCBI lineage: Bacteria > Pseudomonadati > Fibrobacterota > Fibrobacteria > Fibrobacterales > Fibrobacteraceae > Fibrobacter > Fibrobacter sp. UWP2. Next base: position 9,533 of record NZ_FQYM01000047.1, on the reverse strand, counting down.
TGCCCAAGGTCTTGCCATCCCGTTTTTAGGAACGGTTCTCGGTGCCGCATGTGTTTTCTTTATGAAGACACAGATGGGGCAAAATCTCAAACGAGGCCTTTTGTCGTTTGCGGCGGGCGTCATGGTGGCGGCTTCTGTATGGAGCCTACTTTTGCCCGCAATCAGTGCAAGCGAATCGATGGGCAAGCTCGCTTTCATTCCAGCGACAGTCGGGTTCTGGGCCGGCATTCTGTTCTTGTTTGTTCTGGATAAAATTACGCCCCACTTGCATTTGGGTAGCGCCACGCCCGAAGGCCCCAAGGCTAAACTCAAGCGTACGACCATGCTTACGCTAGCGGTGACTTTGCACAACTTGCCCGAGGGCATGGCTGTCGGTATCGTTTTCGCAGGCTGGCTTTCGGGGAATGTAGCCATCACGCTTTCGGGTGCGTTTGCGCTAGCCATAGGCATCGCCATCCAGAATTTCCCTGAAGGGGCGGTGGTTTCGCTCCCGCTCCGTGCCGAAGGGGCTTCCCGCAAAAAGGCTTTTGCACTGGGTGCACTCTCCGGAGCCGTAGAACCCGTAGGGGCCTTAATCACGCTGCTTGCGGCCGAGGCGCTCTCGCCGTTCATGCCCTACCTGCTCTCGCTTGCGGCAGGCGCCATGATTTATGTCGTAATCGAAGAAATGCTCCCCGAAGTCAGCGAAGGCGAGCACTTTGACGCCGGCACCATCCTTTTTGCCGTAGGCTTCACGCTCATGATGGTGCTCGACAGCGCGCTATAAAATTTCACTTAGAAAATCAGCAATCCGATGTGATAGCCGATAAAGGCGAGCCCCAAAGAAAGTGCCAAGTAGTAACCCATGATGGTGGCTAGCCACTTGAACGAGCCTGCCTCGCGGTAGGTGGTGCCCATCGCCAGCACGCAGGGAACATTGAACATCGACGCAAACAGGAACGCGAGCGCTTCGGGCTTGCTGATGGTACTTGCAAGAGCCTCGCCCAAGTTTTCACTTGCAGCCACGCGGGTCACAAGAGAGAACGCCTCGCCGGTGTGGTTGAAGAGCGTGCTCATGATGCCAAGCGAAGCTTCCTTACTAAACATGCCGCCCAGATAAGAGACGAACAGCTCCCAGCGCATTCCGAAGAACATCGTCACCGGCTCAATCGCATTGCCAATCTTGTACAGGAGCGTATTTTCCACGTTGCCGTCGCCCGCGTAAGAAAGCGCCCAGAAAAGGGTCGCCACCATCAGAATCATCTTCAAGGCCTTCTTGAAAATGCCCCAGGTGCTGCGCCCCACCATCGCAGCAATCATCTTCCAGTGCGGCTTGTGATACGGCGGGAGTTCCATAATCATACCCACGCGTTCATTCTGCGGTACAAGCTTTTTGCCAAACAGGCGCGAAGACAGATAGAAGCTCGCAAAAATCAGCGCCACATAACCGACGCCGAACAACGGGGCCGCCGACCCGAAGAATGTCGACGCCAAGAACAGCACCACCGCCACCTTACTCCCGCACGGAATCGCCCACAACAGAACGAGCGCAAGCAAGCGTTGTCCGCGGGTATCGAGTACGCGCGTACCGCAAACCGCACCCGCCGTGCAGCCAATTCCGGAGAACAGCGGCATAATCGCCTTACCCTGCAGGCCCAGGCGCGAAAGCCAGTTGTCGAACGCATACGAGAAACGCGCCATATAGCCGATTTCTTCGAGAATGCGGAACACGAAAATGATAGCGAAAATGAAACTCGTCATACAAATTGTAATACAAGTTCCACCGACGAGCACCAGATTGATGAACGAAATCACCACAGGCCAGACGCCAAGCGCATTGCCAGCGCGTTCTACGAGTGACTGCAATACAGGCTGTATTCCAAAACCGATTCCCATGCCCGGGAAAGCGAGAATCATGCACGCAATCAGCGAGACGACCATGATACCAAACGCAAAGAACTTGCCCTTGATATGGTGCGTCGCGATACGGTCCCACTTGCTAAAGACCTTTTCGATGGACTTGGGCGTCGCCGATTCATGCACAATCTTTGAAACCCAGCGGTACTTGGCCTCGCCGGTGAGAATTCCGCCGTCGCGCCCTTCGTCGCTATCGAGGATTGCATCAATCGCATTCTTCCTTGCGAACGGAAGCGATTCATTCACGATACCGCAAATGAGTTTGTCTTTTTCGAGGAGTTTTTCTGCAATCCAGATTCTTTCGCAAACGCCATATTCAAAATCGCCGAGCGCGGCTTCAATGCGGCTAATGATATCATCCGTTTTTTCGCCAAGCTCTCCCCCGCTAACGAGTTCCTCGCGCAGGCTCCCGCTATCCAGGCAAACAGGCGTCTTGATGGCCGAAACCATCTTCTTGAAAAATTCAGGATAACGTTCCGTTTCGGCCGCACTGAAGCCAAGCACCGGAACGCCGAGGCGCTTTTCAATCGCAGCCACATCAATCTTCTTGCCCGCCGCTTCGGCCACATCCATCATGTTGAGCACCAGCATCACGGGCATGCGAATGCCCACAAAATCTGCCAGCATGTAAAGGCTGCGTTCCAGCTGCGACGCATCTACCAGAATGCACACGAGGTCCGCCTTGCCGCTCTGAATGTAGTCGCGGGTGACGACTTCTTCTTCGGAGTTCGCCGAAAGCCCGTAACTGCCCGGAAGGTCGATTACTTTATATGTCGTACCATCAAAAACAAATTCACCCTCGGCCTGCTCCACCGTTTTGCCGGGCCAGTTGCCCACACGCTGGTGAAGTCCCGTAAGGTTGTTAAAAAGCGTTGATTTACCGGAATTGGGTTGCCCGAGCAAGGCAATAGTCTTGATTTCGCTCATCTTTACGATTCTACCTTGACAAAAATCTGTGAACTTTCCTTGTGGTTGACAGCGATAACCGTATCGCGACAAAAAACGAGCACCGGCGAGCGCCCGTCATTCTTGAGAAGCGTAAAGGCGGAACCCGGCGTAAGCCCGATGGAAACAATTCTTGAAATAAAGCGGGAATCGCCCTCGATCTGGGCAACCGTCCCGCAACGATTCTCACCCATTTCGGCGAGACTCAAACGGTCAACAAAATCAGCGTTTTTCATGCGCCAAAAGTAGCCGAAACCCGCACAAAAAACCGCTCCAAATAGACTACGGGGAATCCAGAACGATTTACAGTCCGTTCGGTTTTGCACAAAACCATTTGGAGTAAAATTTTTAGGCTCATCTCTCTACTTTTTGCCCCGCAAAAAAAAGAGGATACAATGAGCCTTCCAAAGATCAACATTGAAAAAATCAACGAGCGATTCGGCCGTTTTGGCGAATTTTTGCTCGGTCACCGCGCCATTTTGCTGGTGGCGTTTGTCGTTTTGCTTGCGTTTTCGGGCGTGGGCATGAAAAAAATCTACGTCGAGGCCTCGTGGGACAGCTACTTTATCGAGGGCGACCCGATGCTTGTCGAAACAGACAAGTTCAAGGAAACTTTCGGTAACGACTACTTCGTGGGCGTGCTGGTCGAAAGCGATCATTCCATCTTGACGCCGGACAACCTGAAGCTTTTAAGCGAACTTTCGAACGAACTGCGCGATAGTCTTTCGTATTCCGACGGCAAGGCGACTTCGATTGTCGATTTGGAATACATGCTCGGCACCGAAGAGGGCATGGAAATCACGCAGATTGTTCCCGAAGAAATTCCGACGGATGAGGCTGGCATCGCTGAAATCGAGAAGCGCCTAGCCGACAAGCCGGAACTTGCAAAGAAGCTGATTTCGACAGACCGCAAGCAGGCCTTCATCAACATCAAGCTACGCCCCTTCCCCGAAGATTCCGTGTGGAAGGCTGAAGGCGAAGCGAAGGGCGAAAAAGCAGAAGCCCCTGACATGAAAACGGGTCGCGAAACGGCCGCAATCATCGCGAAGGAAAAGTATGCACCGCTGAACCCGCGTGCAACAGGCATGCCTTACTTGAGCTTCGAGAAAATGACCTACATCGGTCAGGAAATGGGCCGCATTTTCATCATGACGATTCTCTGCGCCATCATCGTGATGTTCTTGGTGACGCGTTCGCTGCGCGGAATCGTCTCTCCGTTGATTACGACATTTGCTGGCGTCATTATGACTTTCGGTCTAGTGGGTTACCTTGGCCTTTATATGGACGTAACCAACATCATGGTGCCCGTGATTTTGGCCTTCGCCGTTTCGATTGCATACAACATTCACATCAATTCTTTCTTCCGCAAGAACATGATGCTTACGGGCAAGCGCAAGGAATCGGTGCTTTATGCCATGCGTGAAACAGGCTGGTCGGTGCTGTTCTCGGGTCTTACCACGATTGTCGCGTTGCTCAGTTTCCTTTCGGTGATGCTCAAGCCCATTCGCTCCGTGGGCATTCTCTCGTCGATTGCGATTGCGTTTATTCTTCTCGTGGCGCTGACGGTTTCGCCAATTCTCTTGAGCTTCGGTAAAGACAAGAAGCCGAACGCCAAGGTGCTTGAACGCGGCGACACGCGCATGGGACTCATTCTCGATTCTATCGGCAAGTTCGTACTCGGTCACGGCAAGCCGATTGCCATCGTATTCGCCGTCATCACCGCAATTTCGATTTACGGCGTGACCAAGATGAAACCCGCCTTTGACGTGGAACGCACCATGGGCCGCAAGGTCGAATACGTGAACAAGATGCTCTATGTGGCCGAATCGGAAATCGGTAGTTTCTATTCGTATGACTTGGTGATTGACTTTGGCGAAAACGACAAGGCCAAGGAAGTTGAGAACTTGAAGAAACTGGAACAGTTGCAGGATCACGCCGGCAAGTATCCGCTCACCAAGCGTTCTACCTCCATTCTTGATATTGTCAAGGATTTGGACCGCACTCTGAACGAGAATCGCCAAGAAATGTACGCCATCCCCGAAAACGAGGAACAGGTGGCACAGATGCTCTTGCTCTACGAAAATGCGGGCGGTAGCGAAGCGACTTACTGGATGGATTACGATTACAGAAAGCTCCGCTTGATGGTGGAAATTTCAAGCTACAACTCCAATGAACTCCAAAAGGAAATCGAAGACTTGCAAAATTTCGCTCGCGAACTTTACCCGAACGCAAAGGTGACGGCTGTGGGTAACTTGCCACAGTTTACTGCCATGCAGCAGTACTTGGAAGTGGGCCAAATGACGTCTTTCCTGATTTCTGTGGTGATTGTGGCGATTCTCTTGATGATTGTCTTCGGCAGTGTGCGCACGGGCCTTATCGGCATGATTCCGAACATTGCGCCGGGTATTTTCGTGGGCGGTTACCTCGGTCTTACCAACATTCCGCTTGATATGATGACCGCGACGCTCATCCCGATGATTATCGGTCTCTCGGTGGATGACACGATTCACTTTATCAACCACGGGCATGTGGAATTTGACCGCAACAAGGATTACCGCGAGTCCATTCTCTGCGTGTTCCGCACGGCAGGCCCCGCACTCGTGATGACCACCATCATCATGGTGGCAACCTTCGCAGGCTTTACCACCTCGAAGGCAACGCAAATGTTCAACTTCGGTTTCGTGGTATTTATCGGCCTTGTCTCGGCATTGCTCGCCGACCTGTTCGTAACACCGCTTTTGATCAAGAAATTCAAGATTTTTGGAAAATAGGAGAAAATCATGACAATGAAAATTGCAAAAACAGCCGCGACAATCGTTGTCGCATTAAGCGCCATGGTGTGCGCAGAAACTTTAACCGGCCGCGACATTATACAGAAGGTACACGACCGCCCCGATGGCGACACGCGTAGTTCCGAACTTTCGATGACACTCGTAAACAAGAGCGGCAGCAAGCGCGAACGCAAGATTACCTCGTTCGCAATGGATGTGGGCAAAGATACCAAGCAGATCATGTTCTTCCGCTACCCCAACGACGTGAAGGGCACGGGATTCCTGACTGTCGATTACGACGACATCAACAAAGATGATGACAAGTGGCTTTACCTGCCCGCCATGAAAAAGACGCGCCGTATTAGCGGAAAGAGCTCCAAGACGGACTACTTCATGGGTTCCGACTTCACTTACGACGATGTGGGCCAGCGCAACATCGACGAAGACACCCACAAACTCCTCCGCGAAGAAAAGGTGGACGGAATCGATTGCTGGGTGGTTGAATCCGTGCCAAAAAAGGGCGACGAAATCTTTTCGAAGAAAATCTCCTGGATTCGCAAGGACTGCCTGATTGCCGCCAAGGTGGAATACTACGACAAGCTCGGCAAGCTGCACCGTTTCTTGAAAGTGGAAAATGTTGTGCAGGTGGACGGTTTCTGGTCTATCGCCAAGATGAGCATGGAAAATGTTCAGACCAACCACAAGACGCTTCTTGAATTCGGCGATATCAAGTTCAACATCCCGCTGGACGCAAAGACATTCACCGTTCCGCGCTTGGAAAGAGGACTGTAACAATGTCTAAAATCTGGTGGTTAGCGATTTGGGTGGCGGCGACGACCGCTGTTGCCCAAGAAAGCCCGTTTCAATTCAACGGGTTCGTGGATACGTATCACGCCGTCCAGACGCAGCATCCGCACGATTTTACCACGTCGCGGACGCGCTTGCGTGCAGAACTTCGCGTGGACTACGAGAACGCTTACCTGTTTGCAAGCCTAAATGGCGTGCACAACAGCATTCTCGAAGACCGCACCGGCGTGCAGTTGCAAGAAGCGTATTTCAACTACCAGAACGACTTTCTTGAAATTCGTGCGGGCCGCCAGATTGTGGTATGGGGCGTTGCCGACGGGCTTCGCGTTACCGACTTGATTTCGCCTGTAGACTACACCGAGTTTATGTCGAGCGATTACGACGACATGCGCATGGCTGTCGACGGTTTCCGCATCAAGTACCCCGGCGAGCGCGTGAATGCCGAAATCGTTTACGTGCCAGTGCCGCGATACTTCCAGATGCCCATGCAAGAAGAAAACCCCTGGCGTCCGGACTTGCCCGAAAAAGCAAGCATCGATTTTCCGGATGGTCCAGAAGCCAAATTCAAGAACGGAGATTTCGGAACGCGAGTTTCGTTCTTTCTCTCGAATCTGGATTTCTCCATTTCGGCACTCCATACGCATAACCAGTCGCCCGTTACGGTCGCAGGCTACGACCCCATCAAGGATTCCATTGTCATCCACGGCATCCACGAAACCATGACCATGATCGGTGGCGACATGTCGATGCCTGTCGGCGAATTCGTGCTGCGTGCCGAAATCGCAGAATACTTCGACGAAGCGCTCGGTTACGCAAGCAACCTCGATTACGCCCGCAAGAACACCTTCAATGCGCTTGGTGGAATCGACTGGTACGCCGGCGACAACTGGACTTTCATGGTGCAGTATTTGCACAAGTACATCGCCGACTATTCAGACGAATTGGCTGCCGAAAAGAACAGTTCCGAAATGACCTTCCGCATTTCAAAGGAACTGCTGAACAACACGCTCAAGCTCTCGCTCTACGGAATGTTCGATATAGACAACCTTGCCTATTACGCGCGCATTTCGGGCGATTGCTCAGTTACTGACCAAGTGATGCTCTCGCTCGGTTACGACCACTTTGGCGGCAAGCGCGGGCAACTCGCCAGCTACGACAAGAACCGCGAAATCTGGGCGAAAGCGAAGTATTACTTCTAATAAGACCTGATGAATTTTGAAATTGAACCGACATCGCGCCCGTGCAATCCCTATTCCGCATTCACGATGCGGCGCGTATTTTGCATTGGCATTGTCGTTGCCATTTTGCTGCACGTGGGCTTTTACGCCTGGGGATTCCTGAAGCGGACGCAGGTGGTTACCACCCGCGAAGATGCCGAGGTGATTCATGTGGAGCGTTTGCTCTTGCAGCCGCCTCCGCCTCCACCCGAAGTCAAGAAAATCGTGAAGAAAGTAGTCCGCGCGAAAATTATCCCGAACATTGTGCAAGATACGGTGCCGGAACCTGAACCGGAACCAGAGCCGGAACCGATTGTGGTTACGGATGCCGAACCCGTCGTCGAAGCGCCTCCTGAGCCCGTGGCACCGCCCCCACCGCCGCCACCTCCACCGAAACCTTCGAAGGATTCGCTGATGAAGGTGACGAAAGCCTACCTTATCGGGCTTTCCAAGGCGTTTGAAAAGCAGAAGGACTACCCCGCTACAGCCCGCCGCCTAAAGCAAGAAGGCACCGTGCGCGTACAGTTTACGGTCGCAAAAGACGGAAGCATCAGCGGAGCAACTGTTTCGAAACCATGCCCCTATTCTTCACTGAACGAAAGTGCGCTTGCCGCCGTGCAAGCCGTGCCAAAATTCGACCCGATTCCAGCTGTACTTGGCAAGGACACCTGGAAAATGGAGATTCCAATCAAGTATAACCTTCATTAAACAGGAACACAATGAACTACATCTTAGACTTTATCCAACAGGGCGGAATTATCGCCTACGTACTCGTGGCGATGAACTTCGTCGGTTATTCCATAATCGTATGGAAGGTTATCTCGCTGATTCTTTTCAACAGAAGCATACGTAACCGCCTGCCATCCAAAATCCTGCATCGCGTGGTGACGCACAATACCGATCACCACATCATCATCGAAAGCATCCGCACCGAAATCGCACTCGCTTTCTCGCCGTTGCAAAAGGGAATGACCACGATTGAAAACATCGCAAGCATTTCTCCGCTGCTCGGCCTTTTGGGAACCGTTTTCGGCATCTTCAACGCATTCAGCGTCATTGCTGTTTCGGGTCTTTCTGATGCGGGTGCGTTCGCTACAGGCATCAAGCTCGCCCTCATTACAACGGTGATTGGCCTTGTGGTCGCCATTCCGCACGTCATTGCGTTCAACTACCTGAACGCCCGCATGGAATCCGAGCAGGACAATGTGGAAAACGACGTGCTTTTGCAGTTGGGTCGAATTCTCAAAGAAAAAAACCACATCCGTTCTCAGTGCGCCGATGCCGCAAACGAGGATGCATAAATGGCCAAGCGCACACGCCGAATCCGGCCCGATATGACTCCGCTCATCGACTGCGTCTTTTTGCTACTGGTGTTCTTTCTGGTGACATCCGTCTTCAAGCAAGACGAATCGGTACTCAAACTGATTTTGCCGGAAACGCAGAGCGAGGTCAAGCGCGACACGCCCGAGGGTCTGTACATCGAGCTTTCGGAGACGGAACTCGCATTTAACGGCCAGCGTGGCACGCCCGACGAGCTCCGCGAAAAAGCCGCTACGGTGCAGAACAAGAAATCCCCTGTCGCCATCAAGATCGACAAGGGCACGACTTACGAGCGCATCGCCGTGATCCTCGATATTTTACAGGTGCAAAAGCTGTACAACATCCAGCTGATTAACGAGATGGAAGGCACAGAATAATTTTCTATCTTTACTTTCGCTATGCCCTATTTTGACTACACGGCAAACACCCCGGCATGCGAAGAAGCCTTGCAACGATTCTGCGAAGTTGAACGCAGGTTTATTGGCAACGCCAATTCGAATCACGAAGCAGGGCATGCAGCAAAAGCATTTCTCGCCCAGGTGACCGATTCCATCGCGAAACTTTTGGGCGTAAACCC
>NZ_FQYM01000046.1 GCF_900141705.1 Fibrobacter sp. UWP2 | reverse complement strand
GAAAAGAGCATGAAACTACTTGACAATGAAGCGCTAATAGCCTAGATTTACACCAGTTGGAGACCTGGATTTTCAACTAAAAAAGGGACAAATTCCAGTCGTTGATACCATTAGTTACTATTGTGCGTCAAACGGTAATTGGGTTGACATGACTAACGATTGGAATTGGCTTGTCCCCAAGGAATATCGCTTTAATCCTGATTTTGAATACGGAACTATGACTGATGAAAGAGATGGAAAGGTTTATAGGACCACGGTTATAGATGGTGTTACCTGGATGGCAGAAAACTTGAATTTTGCGGACAAGAATATTTCTCATAATTTAGAAGGAAATATGTGGGCAAATAAAAATGATCCTGACGGGGAAATAGCGGGCCGATACTACACATGGTCTGCAGCAATGGATACTGCCGCATACGATTGTGGCGAAGGACTTCGTTGTTCTATAAGCGATGTCAATCGAAAAGGTATATGTCCAGAAGGATGGCACATCCCTCGCCTAGAAGAATGGAAAAATCTATTATCAACAATTGAAGAACTTGGCAATAGGCAAAAACTTTTGAGATCCAAAACAGGATGGGATAGGTCAAACAATGGAACTGACGCTATAGGATTTTCTGCTTTTCCCGTTGGATACAATCAAGGAGGATCTTTTTATGGCGATGGATATTATGCTGTTTTTTGGACTGCAACCCAGGGAGGGGATGGATATACATCAGGATATTACTTTTACATTTCAAATCAAAATGGAGCAGCCTCTTATGGGACTCTCAATAAGGGAAGAGGACATCCTGTCCGTTGCGTAAAGAACTGATTCGCAAATTTTACCCCAAATAATAAGACTGCTGTCAGACAAACCATTTTGTGAATTTATTTCTCGGCTTCCGTGAATGCGGAGGCCATGAAGGCTCGTTTAGCGCTCTTCTAAATCATCAATAGACTGTAAAGACGACTTTATTCGGTAACGCCTTGACATTTTTGTGGTATTCGCTTTCAATTTGCAATAACATCAAATCCTGCAGTCAAGGAATTTATAGAAAGTCAGTTGTAACAACTACGGTTTGCTCCAGAACCTATAGGAAAGATATAGTTACTGGAGGAAATCAATGTGTGGATTGCTCAGTAGACGTTCCGCTAGATATAGCGGTAAACGCCACGTTTCTGTTGCCCAGCGCTCATTCTAACTAAAAAGTGTGAAAAAATCAAAAAAAACTGATTATTCCATACTTTTTAATCAATTACGAAAGGTCTGACTGACAGGCTCTGCTAGGCCATTTCATACAATTCGGCGGTCCTAGCAAAAAAAACGGTTTCGTAAGCCCATCCAAAACTGTTTTTTGGCGTCGTAATCAATTTTTTTACGCTGAAAGGGTCATCAGGCTCGCCGCAGCGAGTTCGCAGCTATACAGTCTGGCCTAACAGAGCCGAAGGGTCATTTTCGCAGCTTTTTCGCAGTTTCGACCCAAAAGTACGGTCTAGCCCGACAGAGCTTGATGAAATTTTATACATTTGTTCACTGTTTGAAGTGTGGAAAAATGTCAAAATGACTTGATTTTATGTGCGGAAAAATGTATTTTACAGGGTGAAATATATGCGGAAAAATGTAAAATGAAGCGAATTGCCCTAGAAAATCTGCTTAAATGGAAAGAAAGCGCAAATCGAAAGCCCTTGATTCTTAACGGGGCGCGTCAAGTCGGCAAGACCTGGCTTTTGCGGGAATTTGCCAAGACGGCATATCAGAAAGAAGCCTATATCGTTTGCCGAAAAAATGAGTTGGTGAAACAGGTGTTCGCCCGCGATTTTGACATAAAACGAATCTTGCGCGATTTAAAGGCCTTAAGCAAGGTTGACATCACCCCCGGCGACACGTTGATTATTTTGGACGAAGTTCAAGATGTTCCCGAAGCCATCGAAGCGCTGAAATATTTCTACGAGCAAGCGCCCGAATATCATATTGCCGTTGCGGGATCGTTGCTTGGAATTTCGCTCCATCAGGGAGTGTCGTTCCCTGTCGGAAAGGTGGACGAGCTAGACATTTTCCCGATGAATTTTATGGAATTCCTTGACGCCATCGGCGAACAGAACACTGCGGATCTCATTGCAAAAAGAGATTTTGCTAGCATTGCTCCGTTGCACGAAAAGTGCGTCGATTTGCTCAGGCAATACTACTATGTGGGCGGCATGCCCGAAGCAGTTAAACAGTATGCTGAAACCGGGGCTCTGCAGAGCGTGCGCGAAATACAGAAAAGCATCTTGCGTGGATATGAGCAGGATTTTTCAAAACATGCGCCCAAAGACCAGGTTGCAAAGATAAAGCTTGTTTGGAAAAGCGTTCCCTCGCAACTGTTCAAGGAAAACAAGAAGTTTATTTACGGGGCACTCCGCAAGGGCGCCCGTGCAACGCAATACGAAGAAGCTATCGAATGGCTTGTGGGTTCCGGCTTGCTTTACAAGGTGTCTCGCGTTTCTAAACCCGCTTTGCCATTAAGCATTTATGAAGAACTGAACATTTTCAAGTTATATGCATTGGATGTCGGTCTGTTGGGTGCGATGGCAAATACAGATTCTTCGCAGATTCTAATCAAGAGCGACCTGATTGCAGAATTCAATGGCGGACTTGCAGAACAGTTTATTTTGCAACAAATGAAAAGTAAACGGATTGACCCGATTTACTACCACTCGACGGACGATTCAAGGCTAGAATTAGATTTCCTGATACAGTCGGAAGGCCGCCTCTTGCCCATCGAAGTCAAGTCCGGAGAATCAGTGAGCTCCAACTCCCTTTCGACGCTGCTGCAAAACACGCCAGGACTCCAGGCAATTCGCTACTCCATGCGCCCCTATAGGGAGCAAGCATCTTTGACTAATGTTCCGCTTTATGCGGTGTAAAAAATGTTGACTTGAATAGTAAACAAAAATGCCCCTGCTCAGAGCTACTTGAGCGGGGGCACCTTTATTCCCAAAGAGACACAAAAGAGGGAATTGATTTTTTGATTCAACCTAACAAGCCTGAATCCGAAAGCTATGGCGACATTCTGAATTAGACTTGTCTAACTAAAAGTTAGATAAATCTAATTGCAAAAACAAGGGCAAAAAGGTCAAAATAATGTAAATTTTCCGTTTCAAAGTTAGATTTGTCTAAAAAAGTATGGCTATTGTAATATTTTTAGCCTTGCCTAATTAGATTTATTAAACTATATTAGCCGCGTCTAAACAAGGCTGGTTGAAATGGACCATACAAAACTGACTCAAAGCTTAGAAGACTACTTGGAAATGGTGCACATGCTGCGCCTAGCGAACGGGCTTGCCCGCGTCAAGGATATTGCGGCGGCTCTCGGCGTGAAAATGCCGTCGGTTGCAAAGGCCATGGTTGAACTCAAGAAGATGGGCCTTGTTAGGCAGGAACCCTACAGCGGTGTAGAACTCACCGAAGAGGGAGAGCGCGTTGCCGCCATGATTTTGAACCGTCATATTCTTCTGAAGGGATTCCTGATTAAGCTGGGCGTGTCCGAGGCGATTGCCGACAAGGATGCTTGCAGTATGGAACATATCCTTTCTGCAGAAACGCTCGGTAACATTGAAGATTTTGTGAAACCGTCGAATGCGATTGCCTCGGCAAAAGTTTCTTCGGTAAAAAAGCTAAGGGTTGTCAAAAACACAAAGTAAACAGGAAGGCTCCGCTTAAGAGTTTTCTCGTTTTTATATGAGGATGATATGAGCTGTAATTGTGGGTGCGGCGGCAAGTCGCATACGAAAAAATGGGGTACCGAGCCCAAGTTCTCGGAACTCAAGAAGGGCGACAAGGTGGAAATCGTCGGCTATAACGAGGGCGATTCTGCTTATAAGTCCAAGTTGCTTTCGATGGGCCTTGTGCGTGGCGTGCAGATTGAAGTCTTGCAGGCGGCCCCGCTCGGCGACCCGATCGAGGTGGCGGTGCTTTCTTATAGACTCTCGCTCCGCAAAGAAGAAGCCAACGTTCTCAAGTTGAGGAGGGTATAATGGCTGCCAGAAAACTTTTGACGATTGCAATTGCCGGTAACCCGAACTGCGGTAAGACGGCTCTCTTTAACGCGCTTACGGGTGCTCGCCAGCATGTGGGTAACTGGCCCGGCGTGACGGTCGAAAAGAAGGAAGGTTACTTTGAACTGGGCGACCGCCAGATTCGCCTGGTGGACCTTCCGGGTACTTACGCCTTGTTCGCAAATGCCGAAGACGAACGCGCTGCTGTCGACTACTTGCTCAGCCGCGAAGCGAGCCTCATCATCAACATCGTCGATGCGACGAACCTGGAACGCAACCTGTTCCTTACGAGCCAGCTTGCCGACATGAAGATTCCGATGGTGATTGCCGTCAACATGATGGACATTGCCGAGAATCGCGGAATCCAGCTTGACCTCGACGAACTTTCTGATTTCTACGGCGTGCCGTGCATTCCGCTTTCTGCGGTGAGCGAAAAGAGCGTCACTAACTTTATTAGCCAGATGGGCCATGTGCTCGCAAGCCCGATGCCGCTCCCGAAGCCGGTGGTTTACGGCGACAAGGTCGAAGAGGCCGTGAAGGTGTTGGAACCGAAGGTGGCTCCGGTTGCAGAACTCTTGGCGACGGATGCCCGCTGGGTTTCGCTCATGTACTTGGGCAACGAGAAGAGCTATGCAGATAAGTTTGCCGAAGCGGGCGTGAAGCTCGACAAGGCCGATGTCGTGAAGATTCTGGGCGAAGAACCGGAATTTGCGATGGCCGAAAACCGCTATTCCATTTCGCACGAGGTGGCAGGCAAGGCGATTGTTTCTGCGCGCGCCAAGAAAACTTTCTCGGACAAGCTTGACGCCGTACTTTTGAACCGTTGGGCCGCTCTCCCGATTTTCCTTGTCATCATGTATTTGGTGTTCTGGATTGCGGTGACGATTGGTTCTGCGTTCATTGATTTCTTTGACGTGCTGTTCGGTGCGATTTTCGTGGATGGCCTCGGCTACGTGCTGGGCGATGTACTCGGTTGCCCGTCGTTTGTCACGGCAATTCTCGCTGACGGTATCGGTGCCGGTATCCAGACGGTTTCAACCTTCATTCCGGTCATCTTCTTTATGTTCCTGTGCCTTTCGTTCTTGGAAGACTCGGGTTACATGGCCCGCGCGGCTTTCGTTGCTGACCGCTTCATGCGTTTCCTCGGGCTCCCGGGTCGTGCCTTCGTGCCGATGATGGTGGGCTTCGGCTGCGGCGTGCCGGGCATTATGGGCTCCCGCGTGCTGGAATCCAAGCGTGAACGTTTCCTCACCATTTTCCTGGTGCCGTTCATGAGCTGCGGTGCACGCCTCCCGGTGTATGCGCTGTTTGCTGCTGCGTTCTTCGGCAAGATGGCGGGCACGGTGGTGTTCCTGCTTTACCTCGCCGGTGTGCTGTTCGCTATCGCTTACGGTTTGTTCCTGAAAAAATCGCTTTTCCAGGGCCAGGCCAGCAACTTTGTGATGGAACTTCCGCCGTATCACTTGCCCAAGTTCAAGTCCCTGATGATTCACTGCTGGCAGCGCCTGCGCGACTACATCTGGCGCGCCGGTAAGGTGATTACCATTGCCGTTGCAATACTTGGCTTCCTCAACAGCTTCGGTATTGTGGAGAAGGCTGCGGACGAAAATGCTCCGGCCGATGAACCGGCAGGTTTTGAATTTACAGCCGGTAACGGAGACTCCGAAAACAGCTTGCTCTCTGTTATCGGTAAGGCGATTACGCCGGTGTTTGAACCGTTCGGTGTCGAAAAGGAAAACTGGCCCGCATCCGTGTCGCTGTTTACGGGCCTGTTGGCCAAGGAAGCCGTTATCGGTACCATGAACTCGCTGTATTCTATGGCGGGGGAGAATGCCGAGGCTCCTGCTGATGGTTCGACCCCTTCGACAAGCTCAGGGACCGAAACACCAACCGAAAAGGTCGCTGAGCCTGCCGAAGCGCCGACTGCCGAGGCTCCTGCCCCGGAACAGGTTGCAGCCGCCGATACAAGCAAGGTCACTGAGCTTGCCGAAGTGACCGCTGCTGATTCTGCTGCAACGGATAGCGCCGTGGTTGATACAAATAAGGTCACTGAGCCTGCCGAAGTGACTGAAACTGCAGCTTCTGCCGAAAACGCAGAGGCCGCACCCGCGGAACCCGCTGCAGAAGAAAAACCGCTTATCGTAGGCATCGACGAATGCCCGGCCGAAGAAGAGGAAGAAGGTGGCGCTCCCGATATCAAGGGCGCTGTGCTCGAAGCTCTCGGCTCGATTCCTGCTAACCTCGCCGAAGTCTTTGGCTCCCTCACCGACCCGCTCGGAACTACCGGCGAATTGGAAGGCCAGGAAGCCGCCGAACTCAAGAAGGAAACTCTGGACAAGATTACCGACGCCAAGGTGCTGACCTGCGAAGAATATGCAGCCATCGAAACCTTCGGCGAAGAAGAAGAGGACGAAAAGACCCGCGAAGCTGTGTTTGCAAAGCTCGCTGCCGCAGGCCTCGAACTCTCCGAAGACGAAATGGGCGCTCTCGAAGAAGGCGACCTTTCCGAAACAGCCGACATCTACGCGAACCTCCGCTCTTACTTCCACAATCCGGATAAGAACGGTAACCCGGTGGATGGCTTTAACTGGCAGGTGTTTGCGTTCCTCATCTTTATCTTGCTTTACGTGCCGTGCCTTGCCGCTATGGGCGTGGTTGCCCGCGAAATCGGCCTCGGTCTCGCCGTCCTCATGGCGACGGTTCAGACGATTCTTGCCTGGGCTGTGGCAGTTCTCCTCTACCAGGTGCCCGTTGGAGGCGATACCAAGTGGATTGTCGCTGCTATCGTGGCTCTTGTGGGTACGGGAATCTTCCTCAAGCTCTTCGGCATGAAGGCCAATAAGGAAAAGAGATTCGAAGACTAATCTTTTAGAATCAAGAACTATTAAGGGCTGGTAGGCCCAAAACCTGCCGGCCCTTCATTAAAAGTCTTGAATTAGATTAGTCTAATTTCTGAAACTAAACTGAAACATCTTGGCACGCATTTTGCAACAATAGCACACAGAAGGCGATAGCCAAGCGTTTTTGTAGCACTATTTGTAAAAAACCTGACGGAGTGTTACAAAAACAGAAAATAAATCCGTCAAGGGAGAGAAAAATGAAAAACCGTTTGACGTCTAATCTTTTGTTCGGTCTTGCAGCCGCTTCCTTCTTTGCCGTGTCTGCATTTGCGCAGGAAGCAGCCCCTGCCGCCGAAGCCCCCGCTGCAGCACCCGCTGCTGAAGCTCCTGCCGCCGCCCCCGCTGAACAGGCCGCTCCGGCCCCCGCACAGGAAGCACCTGCTGCTGCTCCTGCAGAACAGGCTGCTCCTGCACAGGAAACTCCTGCTCAGACCGCTGCTGCTCCTGCCGATGGTTCGACAAGCTCACCAACCGACAAGGTCACTGAGCCTGCCGAAGTGACTGAATCTGCTCCTGCCGAAAATACGAATCCGGGCGAAGTCGCTGATGCCGCTGGAAACGCACTTGACATGCTCAAGGCTAGCATGAACGAAGGCACTTCGGAAGCACAGATGGAAGTCAAGTATAATGGTGAAGTTGAATTTGATGCCTACACGGGCAATGTCTGGAAAGACGATGATCTGAACCATTCCTACGCTTCTACCTTCGACCTGAATTTTGAAGTCAAGTTCAACGAAAAGTGGTCTGCATTTGTTGGCCTCGAAGCCGATGGCGAAACGACTGACCCGGCATCCATTTACAATGGCGCCTACATTCAGTATCAGCCGGCTGATTTCTTCGCGGTCAAGCTGGGTGACCTGACCTTCTCGGAAGGTGCATTCGTCGCCTACTATGACTACGACGATCCTGCCGACAATGCCGCAGGCATGAAGGAACACGACATCCGCGGTCTTGAAATCGACCTCGCAGGCTTTATCCTTGGCTTCGGCTTTGGCAGCGGCGATAACGACTGGGCCGACGAAGAAGGTGCCAAGGTTTACGACGTGCATGCCGCCTACGAATTCGACTACGCCGGTCAGCACTTGCGTCCGTATGTGGACTACAAGAGCTATCAGAGCGTTCAGCATAACGAACTCCATGCCGGTGTCGAAGCGGGCCTCTCTATCGGTGGCTTTGGCTTCAGGGCTGTGTATGGTTTCCATGCCGACTACCTGGGTGACGACGGCGATGTCGTGGAAGGCCAGGATTGGACTTCTACCGCTCACACGTTCTTGGCTGAACCGACTTTCGAAGTGGGTATGTTCGATATCAAGACGACTGCCTTCTATGCCATTGTTGACAGGGGCGATGCCGCCGAAGATGCAAGCGATCTTGACAACGGCGAAATTCCGGAATACTTCTTCGTGTATGCCGAACCGGCTTTCAAGATTGCTGAATTCATCAAGCTCGGTATCCCTGTAGAATATCACACGCACACCTTGGATGACGACAACAAGGCCGCTGCAACATTCGATGTCGGTGGCCGCATCTACATCACTCCGATCGAAAACCTGGAACTCACGGCCTTCGGCATGGTGGATGTCGCCGTGCAGGATAACGAAGACGACGATGTGCTGCGTTTCGGCCTTGAAACGGTGTTCAGCTTCTAATAGCCTCTCATGATGCTCGAAAAGGGGACTGTGGCAATAGCCGCGGTCCTTTTTCTGTCTAAATGGAGTAGAAAAAAGTGCATCGAAAAACTCTATTTGGCGTGCAATTGTTTGCTAATGGAGACTTTTATGAGTGACGTTAGAACGACTGGAAAAAAATCTTCGAACACCTTGATCCGCGATCTGGTGAACGTAGGCATATTTTCGGCACTTTATATCGTGCTAGGTTTTATGTCGTCGAGCATCGGCTACATTCCTGCCCTTATTGTTTTTTCGACCGCGAGTATCGCGCTTGTGACGAGCGTTCCCATGTTCCTGTTTTATTCGAAAATAGAAAGGCCGATTCTGTGCTGCATGCTTTTCTGCGGCATTTTCGGGGGCGCAATGTTAGTGATGGGTCAGAGCGTTATCATGTTTGCGATAAGCCTTGCAGTTGGGCTACTGTCGGGAACAATTCTGAAAATCATAGGGAAAAATTTTGCTGGCTTGTACATGGCAAACATTGTCATGAGCCTAATGAGTTCTTCGATGATGCTTCCGCTTTGGCTTTATACCGAGGAATATCTAGAATATATCCGTGGCATGTGCGACGAAGGTTACGTTGCGAAGTTGGCGGAACTTTCTAACAGTATCTGGCCCCTGGTCGGAATTTACACCTTCGGCATCTTGGGTGCCGTTATCGGTGGACTCGTGGCTCGCCGCATCATGAAAAAGCATTTCGAACGGATCGGTCTTGCCCGGTGAAATTGGACCCTCGGACAAAACTGTTCTTAACGATTGCGGGAAACAGCATCATTCTTTCCGCGCCAGTGATTTACGGCGCCATGATTGTTGTTTTGCCGGCGGTTTTATTGGTGCTTGAAAAAAGATGGCGGTTTTCCCTGCTCTTTTCTTTCTTGTACGCAATATCTGCATTCAGTTTTGATTATTTAAAAACAATGGATGTCGGGCTCGCGGGCACGCTGTTTGTCTCGACAATGATGCTTGTTTCGCATGTGATGCCGATAAGCGTTATTTTTTACTATGTCATGACGACTACCAAGGTAAACGAATTCATGGCAGGAATGTCGAAGATGCATATTCCTAACAAAGTGACGATTCCCTTGGCGGTGATGATTCGCTTTTTCCCGACCGTATTCGATGAAGCCCGCGATATCGGGAATGCAATGCGCATGCGGGGCATTCGCCTGTTCAGCCTGCGGACATTAAAGAACCCGCTTGCCATTTTGGAATACAGACTTATTCCGCTGCTGGTGTCACTCACGAAAATCGGGGATGAACTTTCGGTGGCGGCGACGACGCGCGGACTTTCGCCAGAAACGAGACGCAGTTGCATTGTCAAAATCGGGTTCCATGTTCAAGATGTTGTCGTGTTTGTTTATTGTTTGGCCGTTATAGCACTGCTTTGTGGTATTACTCCGTTTTCTGTCATTCTGGAGGAAGGTCCCTGAGCTTGTCGAAGGGCCGACCGATAGAATCCATTATTATGAATATTGCCTTAAAAAACGTTTCCTTCTCCTACGCAGAATCTCTTGACGATGCCGTCATCAAGAACTTGAATTTTGAAATCAAGTCTGGCGAATGCGTTGTGCTTGTGGGGGAGTCGGGTTGCGGAAAGACGACAATTTCTAAGCTGATCAACGGGCTTATTCCGCTTTATCAATCGGGAACGATGGCGGGTGACGTATTGCTCGGCGACAAGAATACCGCCGACATGACGCTTGCAGAAATTTCAAGGCACGTGGGTTCCGTTTTCCAGAATCCGCGTTCGCAATTTTTCAACATCGATACCGACAGTGAAATCGCCTTTGGCTGCGAAAACTTGGGAATGGATCCGGAGGAAATCAGGGAACGCGTGAATCGCGTCGTGAAGGAATTCCACATAGAACATTTGGCGGGCCGAAATATCTTCCACCTTTCTGGCGGAGAAAAGCAGAAAATCGCCTGTGCTTCGGTCTCTGCGACCGACCCCGAAATTTTCGTTCTCGACGAGCCCTCGGCTAATCTTGACTTGAAAACTGTCGCGGACCTCGCTGAAATCATCAAGTTCTGGAAATCTCGCGGCAAGACCGTTCTTATCGTGGAACACCGCATCCATTACCTGCGAGACATTGCAGATCGGATTTGCTATGTAAAAGATGGCTGTATTGCGCACGAATGGACGCCTGCCGAGCTTGAGTCGAAAGGCCCGGAATATGCGGCAAGTCTCGGACTGCGCTGCATTAATTTGGAACAACTTAAAAATAAGGTCCCTGAGCTTGCCGAAGGGCCGGAAAGTTCGAAGGAGCTTGCGAAGCGAACTCTTAAAGAGTCATTGGTCTTCAAAGACCTCCATTTTGCCTACAATCGCAAATTCCCGGTTCTTGACATTCCGGAACTTTCACTCCCGCGCAATCAAATCACAGCCGTTATCGGGCATAATGGTGCCGGAAAATCGACGCTTGCCCAGGTGTTGTGTGGGCTCCGCGGAACCTGGCGACAAAAACGCAAGGCGCGTAAATACGGCGCATACTTGATTATGCAGGACGTGAACCACCAACTGTTTACAGAAAGCGTCCTTGACGAAATTTTGTTGGGCATGAATTCGCAAGATGAAAACGCCGCCCTAGAAATCCTTGAACGGCTTAACCTGAAAGATTACGCTAGTAGCCATCCCATGGCGCTTTCGGGCGGGCAAAAGCAGCGAGTCGCTATCGGCAGCGGCGTTTCTAGCGGCCGCGAAATTGTCGTGTTCGACGAACCTACCAGCGGCCTGGATTACAAACAGATGCTAGCCGTGTCGGCAACTCTCCAGAAACTTGCCGCAAGCGGAAAAACGCTACTCGTGATTACGCACGATCCCGAATTCATTCTAAACTGTTGCCAGTCCGTCATTCGCATGGAACACGGAAAAATCGCGGAACAGTACCCGTTGCAAGGCAATCAAGAAAAGTTGATTGATGCAATGATGAATGTGTGATAGGATTAGTTGTTGGATTTTTTTGCAATTATCTTTGAAGTATGAAGAGTGCATGTAAGGCGAATGAAAGTTTTGCAAACAACTGTTTGCAAAATGAAAAATTTTTTATGAAACAATACTTTTCTACAGCGTTGTTTGCTATATTCTAAACAACCAGCAAATAGCTGGCCAAGCTCACAAAAGAGCCGTTTTCTATATCATATTTATTTATATGACATAGGGACGGTTCTTTTTTTGTTTTTACCGCGCGGCGCAAGCCGCGTAAAGGAGCATTATGGATCCAAACCACGTTCCGTTCGAGGAACTGCCTATCACGAACCGCTTCATGTTCGCGCTGGTATTCAGCCATAAGCATATCGCAAAGCCTTTCCTGGAAGCCATCCTCGGAATCAAGATTTTTGACCTGCAGGAACCGGAGCCGGAGAAATCCACCGAAACAAGCCCCTTCAACAAGGGCGTCCGCTATGACGTGTTCGTAAAGGAACAGGGCCCCGATGGCGAGATTATGCGCACCTTCGACATCGAGATGCAGATTGAGGACACCCACGAGCTTCCGAAGCGTGCCCGCTACTACCAGGCACTGTGCGATTCAGAAGCCCTGAACAAGGGCGAATCCTACCGTAACCTCAAGGAACAGTACATCATCTTTATTTGTCCTGACGACATCTTCAAGCAGGATCGCGCCGTCTACAGGTTCAAGAATCTGGAAAAAGGGCATCCCGAACACGAACTGGGTGACCTCTGTTACAAAAATTTTTATATATTCAATAAGTACAGGGATGTCGCCGAGCAGTCGGTCAAGGAGTATCTCGAATACTTTGCGACCAACAAGGCAACATCCAAGGGGACAAAGAACATCGAACTTCAGCGGCAATGGTACTTGTCGGACAACGAAACAAGGAAGCGCTATATGACTTGGCAACAGGAATTGGATGACTTGGTGTACGATGAACGCCAGCGCACTAAAGCAGCCGAAAAGCGCGCTAGCGAGGCTGAAACTCGTGCGGATGAAGAGAAGTCTCGTGCTGACGAAGAAAAGTCTCGTGCCGACAAGTACGAGAAGATTCTCAAGGAACACGGGCTCCTTTAACTAGGGCCTTGGAGCACTTTTTTGTTTAAAATCGGTCCGCAGGGGTCGGTTTTGCTGTTTTAGGTCGTTTTTTTTCAACAAAAACGGCAAATGTCACCTTTTGCCATTCCAAAAATCTATATTTCAAGGCAAATAGAGTTTTCTCTTGTTCTCTACTTGAAACTTCGACAATTTCTGCAACGAGAACAAGGCGACGCTCACGTCTGCGACCGGCGCAAGCCAGCCGCATCGTTTTGGTACATGCATATTTGATAAATCTGCCTGTAGGCAAACGGCCATTTGGGGCGTGAGTTGTTTGCGTTTATTCGTTGCGGGCAGTCGAAGGCCTCAAGTAGGTAAATGCATTCAACTCCACGCCTTTTTTGTATCCAAAAATGACTGGATTGATGTAGAACGGGGGTAGACTCGCTGAGTTTAGCTCTTGTCCTCTACTTGGAACTTCGACACTTTCAGCAACGAGAATAAGACAATGACTCGCCGTCGCCCATGGATTGTATGGGCGTAGTGTACCCTGGGCGTATTGTATCCGCTTAGGATTGTTTTGCAACGTCATTGCGAACCCTGAAAGGGTAAAGCAATCCATTGCAAGATTGTGCGGGTGGAATTTGTCCCTTTTTTAGTTGAAAATCCAGGTCTCCAACTGGTGTAAATCTAGGCTATTAGCGCTTCATTGTCAAGTAGTTTCATGCTCTTTTC